>JAGWSG010000119.1 GCA_028876335.1 Acidobacteriota bacterium | reverse complement strand
GCGCACAAGCGCCGTCTGCCGCCCGCAATGCGTTGTCCAGCAAAAACGCAACAATCCACTTTTGTCTCACCAATCCGCACCAAAAAGCCCATGTCGATCTGGGCATTTCCGCGCACCCTAACTCCGTCCCCGCAATCGGCCACATTTCCCTCAACAAACACCTCCGCTCCGTCCACAAATTCATCACCTTTCCGCCACGAATCTCCCACGCGCAAACAGCCGGCCTCTGCCGCGCCCCAGCAGGTGCCTGATCTCTAAGAGGTCATCTTTCGCGCCCGCGAACGATACACTACGGTCAATGAGCGACGTAAGCACATTCCTGATTCCCAAGGGCTTCCGCTTTGGCGCAGTCAAGGCCGGCCTCAAGGCCAGCGGACGCACCGATTTTGCCCTCATCGTGGCCGATCAGCCGGCCAGCGCAGCCGCCCTTTTCACCGCCAACAAGGTGCAGGCCGCCCCGCTCGCCGTGGACAGGCAGCACCTCACTGCTACCGGCGGCCGCGTCCGCGTAGCCGCCATCAATGCCGGCAATGCCAACTGCGCCGTCGGCCAGCCCGGCCTTGACGCCGCGCTGCGCACCTGTGCCGCCGTGGCGCAGGCCTTTGACTGCAAAGCAGAAGAAGTCTTCCCTTCCTCCACCGGCATCATCGGCGTACCCCTGCCCGCGGAAAAGCTTGTCGCTGCATTGCCTGAGCTCAAGTCCACCCTCGGCTCTGACGGCGACCATTTCCAGCAGGTGGCCCAGGCCATTCTCACCACTGACACGGTTGAGAAAACCGCCTTCATTCGCGTGCAGATTGGCGGCAAGGAAGTCCGCATCGCCGGCGTCTGCAAGGGCTCCGGCATGATCCACCCGCAGCTCGTTCCCCACGCCACCATGCTGGTCTACATCCTTACCGACGCGGCCGTGGAACCTGCTCTTCTTGATGACTTTCTCCGCGCCGCCGTTGAGGTCAGCTTCAACCGCATCAGCGTCGATGGCGACACCTCCACCAATGACACTGTGCTGGTCCTGGCCAGCGGTGCCAGCGGCGCAGCCGTCGCCGCAAATGACCGCGACTTCTCCGAGGCTCTGCGCACCGTCTGCACCTCCCTCGCTAAACAGGTCGTCGCCGACGGCGAAGGACTCAGCCACGTCGTCGAGCTGCAGATTGAAGGCGCCGCCTCTGATGCCGACGCCCTCAAAGTGGCCAAAGCCATCGCTCACTCGCCTCTCGTCAAAACCGCCTGGGCTGGCAACGACCCCAACTGGGGACGTCTCATGGCCGCCACCGGCTACTCCGGCGCACAGGTCGATCCCGAGCGCATCGACATCTGGTTCGGAGACCTGCCCATCTGCCGCAACGGCGGACGCGCAACCGACTTTGACGAGAAAGCCGCCCATGCCTACGCCAGCCAGCCCGAGTTTTCCATCCGCATTGCGCTCAATCAGGGTGAGGGCAAATGCACCTTCTGGACCACCGACCTTACCCACCAGTACGTCAGCATCAACGCCGACTACTCCACGTAATCTGGCGCTCGCACCGCAATTTACAATCAACCCGTGACCAAGAGAGCCATGAGCACAGTTGCAGTTAAAGACCAGCGTGAAATTCACGTAGTCGAGCCGGAGCCCGAAAAAGAAGCGTTTTCCCTCATCAAAAGGGTGCGTTTATGGGAGATGTACGTGGCCATGCTGAAGTGCCGCATGACCGCCGACACCGTCTCCTCCCTCCGCACCCCCCGCCTCCCCGATTTTTCTGAAACCGTTGGCTGGGAAGCCGCCGTCGCAGCCGTCACCGTGGACCTGCACACCGAAGACGGCCTCAGTTTGACGAGGGAAAGCTCGCTTTCTGCCCTGGTAAAGGGCGCAAAGCTCGAATCCTTACTCACCAGCCCCAAAAACACTGCCGGACAGAAGCGTGCAATGCTGCACGGTCTCGGGGTGGGCGTGCTGCCGCAGGAGGGCGGCAATGCGGCACGGCTGCACACCGCGTGTGGCGTGGCGATGGCGCACAAAATGCGCTGCAGCGGTCGTGTTGTGGTGGCCTTCATGGAAAGCTCTGAAGATTCAGTCGCCAGCAATCGTGAAGCTCTCGCTTTCTGTGGCCGTCACCAGCTGCCCATGATTCTGGTGGACCTGCATGCGACCGAAAAACGCGAAAGTCTGGTGCAGGAAGGTGACAAGCATCTGGCGCGCATGGCGCATGGCGTCCCCACCATTGCAGTCGATGGAGGCGACGTCGTCGCGGTTTATCGCGTGGCAAGCGAGGCACTTAGCCGCGCGCGCATTGATCGCGGCGCGACTCTGATTGAATGCCTCGGACCCAGGCATGAAGCCATGCAGGCCTGGCGCAACAACGGTCAGCCACATGACCCGATTGGGGCCATGGAAACCTATCTCAGCGCTAAAGGCCTCTTCCGCGAGAAGCGCAAAAACGAGATTGTGTCCGAAATACGGCGTGAACTCGAAACAGCAATTGGACTTTCCCGAAAATAGAATTGGGACAAACACCACGCGGATTCTTGCGCACGATCCATCTGTGCAGGTGGCACAATAGCGGAGTTGGAATGAATGTGATCAGTTGCACAGGAGTGTTGGAACGGCGAATGAGCCTGCGGTTTGTGCTGTGGTGCCTGCCGGCAGCGTTGTGCGCAGTGAGCATTCTGCCGCCCGCATGCGCTCAGATCAAGGGTGATCCCAGCCGGCCCGCTCCCATCTGCGATCCCGCCACACTCGATTCCCCATTCATTCCAGTCGACAGTTGGATCTACCCTGCAATGCTTCGCCTCTACGGACTTGGCTTTGTCGACAACGTATTCCTCGGCATGCGCCCCTGGACGCGTGCCAGTGTAAGCCACATGCTGGATGAGGCGGGCACGCGCATTGACGATGCGGACCCCGGTCCGGCAACGGATGAAGCGCAGTCCATTTACGACGCAATCAACAAAGAGCTCAATGCCGATATGGAAGGTCCATGCGGACCGTTCAAGGGCAAGAGCCGCATCGAGTCCATCTACTCCACCTTTCGCGCTGTAAGTGGAACGCCCTTGAATGACAGCTTTCATCTAGGGCAGACATTGGTGAATGATTACGGACGTCCGCTCCAAAACGGCTTCAACAATTACACCGGAGTGAGCGGATATGCAGCCGCAGGTCGCTTCCTGTTCTATGCACGAGGTGAGTTTCAACGGGCGCCATCGGCCGAAGGTTACTCCCCGGCGCTTGCGCAGACACTGGCATCCATTGACACGGTGCCGTTTATCAATCCCCTCACTCAACAGCCCTACAACAACTCGACAATCCCGATGGGCCCCATTGGAAGCCAGACGAACGGCCGGGTAGTGGAGGCATATGTTTCGGCGCATGTGCTGAACCACGAGATCGCCTTCGGCAAGCAGGACGACTGGCTTGGGCCCGGCATGGGTGGCGCGTTCGCTTACTCAAACAATGCGGAGAACATCTATTCCTTCCGCATTGACCGCATCGAACCACTTCGTATTCCTCTGCTGTCGCGCCTGACAGGTCCATTCCGGTATGACTTTCTCGTCGGATCGCTAAAGGGCCATGTGGCTCCCAATGCACCGTGGATTCACGTGGAGAAGATCAGCTTCAGGCCGACTGAGAATCTTGAATTCGGCTTTGAACGCTCCGTTATCTGGGGCGGCAAGGGGCACGTGCCCATCACGCTGCACTCCTTCCTGAAAAGCTTCTTCAGCTTCCAGAACGTGAGCGCGGCAGAAAAACTCAGCAGAAGCGACCCGGGTGCGCGGTTTGGCGCGTTTGACTTCTCCTACAGGCTGCCGTTCCTGCGCAAGTGGGTAACGCTGTACTCCGACAGTGAAGTGCATGACGATGTTTCGCCCATTGATGCGCCGCGCAGAGCGGCATGGAGGCCGGGCATTTATCTCTCCCACGTACCGCACGTGCCCAAATTGGATATTCGCTTGGAGGCCGCAACCACAGATCCTCCGGTCTCCACAAGCAAGCTGGGCCGCTTCATGTACTGGGAATCGATTCAGGTGCAGGGTTACACCAACAAGGGACAGATCCTCGGTGACTGGATGGGCCGCGAAGGTAAAGGCGGTCAGGCTTGGATCACCTATCACCTGAGCGGTAACGAGTGGCTGCAGGCATCCTGGCGCAATCAAAAGGTTGCCAAGGATTTTGTTCCCGGTGGCACCACCCTGAATGACGTGAGCCTGCAGGTGGTCAAACGCCTTGGCCCTGACTTCGAATTCAACGGCAAGTTTGCATACCAACACTGGAAGGCCCCGGCGTTCAACTCAGGCGCACCTGTCTATCCCGCATCGGAACATAACGTGACCACGACGACAATCCAGCTGACGTGGTTCCCGGGTGAGAAGAAGACCTACTGATTTTTTTGATTTGTTTCAGCGTGCCCGCGGGTGAGTCTTGTCATAAACCTGCGTAAGCTGCGCGGTGGTTAGCTGCGTGTAGCGCTGCGTTGTGGACAGCCGCTCATGACCAAGCAGCTCCTGGATGGCGCGCAAGTCCGCTCCCTCTTCCAGCAGATGCGTACCAAACGCGTGACGCAGCGTGTGTGGATGCACATCCGACGAAAGCCCGCGCAGAATGGCAATGCGCTTGACGATGCGCGCTACCGAACGCGTGGTGAGGCGTGCATTGCCCAGGCTCAACCCGCGCAGGCGGCGGTTTAAGAATAATGCCGGCGTGGAAACGGCGTTCCGCGGTGCGGATTCTGCGGCTGCATTCAGTAGTGCTGTGCGCTCCGCCAGATACGCGCGCAATGCGAGCGCCGCGGCATCACCAAGTGGAACATAGCGCTGCTTCTGCCCTTTTCCGCGAATCAGAATCGCTTCGTTCGCCCAATGAATATCGTCGAGATTGATGCCAACCAGCTCCGCATTACGAATGCCGCAGCCATAAAGCAGTTCAAGGATCGCTCGGTCGCGCGCAGGCCAGCTTGCCGCATCTGCGGTAACGGCGTCCACAACGCGATTCATCTGCTCAATGGAGGGAACACGCGGCAAATGCTTGGGCAGGCGCGGCGTGGCAACCAGCGAGGCTACGTTCTGCTCAACGTGACCGGTGCGTGCGAGCCACTTGAACCAGGAGCGAATTGCAGCCAGTGCACGAGCTGCGGAAGCCTTCGAGAGCCCACGCTGATACAGCACACCGAGATACGAGCGAATATGCGTGTGTTCAATGGCCGATGGAGCAAGATCGGATGCGATCGTCGAAACAAGCCAGTCTGTGAAGTTGTGCAGTTCGCGATGATAGGCACGCAAAGTGTGCGCTGACGCTCCACGTTCGGCCGTCAGGACGTGTAGATAATCTTCAGCAAGCGCCGAAAGCTGCGTGGCGACTGCGGAACTCATGCCGCATCTCCACTGTCGTCTGAAACCACCTTGCCCACCCGCATATTGGCCCGTGGATGATGCATGCGATGCACGGCCTTGAGCCGGTTGAGAGCAAGATGCGTGTAGACCTGCGTCGTTGAGATGTCCGCATGACCGAGCAACAGTTGCACGCTGCGCAGGTCTGCTCCGTTCTCCACCATGTGCGTGGCACAACTGTGGCGCAGCCGGTGCGGGCTGGCCGAGTTGTCCGCCGCCTTCACCAGGTGCCAGATCCATTGGCGCGTAAGCGGGCTGCCGCGCAATGAGAGGAAAAGATACGGCGCATTCAAGCGGGTTTCCCGCACATGGCGGCGCGGACTGATGCGTGCGAGATGTGGACGGCCCTGGCGCAGATATTCCTCTAGCGCGGTGATTGCAGTATGGCCCAGCGGCACAATGCGCTCCTTGTCACCTTTGCCGCGCACATGCACGCGACCAAGGTCGAGCGCCAAATCGGCAGTAGTGAGCGAAGTAACTTCAGAAACGCGCAAACCGCCTGCATAAAGCAGCTCAAGGATGGCACGGTCACGCAGTGCAGTGGCGTGTGCCTTGGGATGATGCGCGGCCAATGCGGCGCGTTCAAGCATCTCCGTCACTTCCGGCTCGGCCAGAGACTTGGGCAAAACCTTCCACGCTTTGGGCGACTCAATATTGACCGTGGGATCATGGTGAATACGGCGATCAAGCAGAAGCCACTTGTAAAACCCGCGCAGACAACTGAGCTTGCGCGCGCAGGAGCGAGCGTCGATATTGTGCGTCCGCAGATGCTCAAGAAATGCGGAGACATCCTGCTGTGTTGCGTTGAGCAACACGCCGTGGCGCTCTTCAAGAAATTCGGCAAAAGTCTTCAGGTCGCCGTCGTAGGCCTCGCAGGTAAGCGGGCGCAATCCCTTTTCTACGCGAAGATAAATCCTGTAGTCGCGAAGCAGTGCGAGATTTCCCGAGTCAGCCACAGTTCTGATTATGCGCATGAGTTGGCGTTTGTGCCGTGCATGTGCAACTTCAAGAACCTGAGGAATTACGGAATCAGGGTTGTTACTAATTCCTTTGACGCTTGGGACTTGACGCGGATGTTCAACGTTTTGCATGAGGCGGTTGCGCAAGAAGCGCCAGAATCGCCGCATGCATCGCATCCAGATTGGTCTCGCCTTCAAAGCGGTGCCAAATAGTTCCGTCGCGCGCAATCAGGAACGTAACAGGGAGACCGAGCACCCCGCCGTAGGATTCCGCAAGTTTCGCGTCGCCCATCAGTACTGGAAATGGAAGTGGCTTGCGTTTGAGCGCGGCACGCACTGGAGCAGGTGAGTCGTCCATCGATACGGCGACAGCCTGGAACCCTTTCGCGCCGAGTTCGCGCTGCCACTGGGCAAAACGCGGAAGTTCCACGCGGCAGGGACCACACCATGTTGCCCAGAAATTGAGCAGGATAACTTTACCCTTGTAGGCGTCAAGCGAAACCGTGTCGCCGCTGAGCGCGCGATGCGAGAACGCCGGCGCCTTGTGATGCAGAAGCGCGGAGGCAGAAGTGGCTTGCGCCCCGGCACCCAGCGTGGCAAGGGCAAACGTGGCCGCACTTAGACATTGCAGCCACAAACGCGTCCCTCTTCTAGTCTTGTCTCTCATCGCGCAAAAAACAGCCGTCTATTTTGCAGTCTGCGTTGGATATCCTTTGGCAACCCAGTCCTCGCCAAAGTTGTTGGCAATGTACAGCACCTTCACATTCGTAAAGCCGAGTTGCAGCATTCTGCGATAGGCCGGCGCAATATTAGGGCAGTGATTCCACGGGCAGCATCCGCAGTAAAGAACAATGAGCTTGCTCTTGGGAATCGGTGCCACCGCAAGCGTGAGCGCTTCAAGTCCGTCGGGGGTTGAGCCAGGGCCCGCATATGTTGCATACGGAATATGCGACTGCTCAAACATGAGGTGCGAACCGACCTGCAACACCAGCGGTTGCGCCGTAACGGAACCGGAAAGCATGTGCTGCAGTTGCTCGGGCGTTACCTGGCTGGCAAGCGGAATGGAAAGAGCGCTGCCCGGATCGGCGGACGCGGAAAACGCCTGTGCCGAAGATTGGGCTGCAATAGAAAGGCCAAGCAGGAGAACCGGCAACACGGCAAAAACAATTTTTAATTTTGAATGAGTGCGCATAACGCGACTCCTTTCTATACACATATAGAAATGTACGGTGTACGGCAGATGCTTGCAAATGCGCGCGTTCCAGCACTTTGAGAGTCGTTTAACTGAAAAGGTGTACATCCGCGGTAACGTACGATCCGCGGTTCATTCACAATCCGTTGATGTGCATTGCCGCCCGCTGATGAGCGACAATAGATTGGGAACAATTTTAAAAAGATTGAGGAAAGCGTGATTTCAACGCAGATGGATGTAACGAAGTGGAGCGCGAAGGAACTGGAAACGCTGGTGCTCAGCTCCAAACCACGCGTGGCTGTATTTGATTGCGATGGAACGCTATGGGGCGGCGACTCCGGCCACGGTTTTATGGAGTGGTCCATTGAGCAGGGCCTGGTTTCGCGCTCAACCAGCGACTGGATCGACACGCGGTACCGCGCCTATCTGGCCGGCGAAGTGAGCGAGTTACAGATATGCGGCGAGATGGTGCAGATCTACGCCGGCTTGCGCGAGCAGGAATTGCGCAGCGCTGCAGCGCAGTACGTAGATGAGTTTGTGCGTCCGCGAGTATTCCCGGAGATGGAACGCCTGCTGGGCCTGTTGCGCGATGCTGGCGTGGAACTGTGGGCCGTGAGCTCAACCAACAGGTGGGTTGTGGCGGAAGGCGTAAATCAGTACGGGATTCCTGACGAGCGCGTGCTGGCAGCCGAAGTGGCCATCCTAGATGGCGTCATTCAGAGCGAACTTTTGGATGTGCCCACTGATGAAGGTAAGGCCGCATCGCTAAGACGTGTTGGACTAAGCGCTCCGGATGCGGTGTTTGGAAATTCTATCCACGATCTGGCCATGCTGCAGATCGCGAAAAAGGCCTTTCCGATTAACCCCTCTCCTGCCCTGCTGGAAATTGTGGCAAAACATGGGTGGGCCTACTTTGTTCCCGCAGCCGCAGAAGGCATTGACGCCGCCGTCGGCGGCGAGGCGCCAGCGGCGGAGCAGTAGAAAGTACGCTGCTGGCAAGAGAGACGACGCTCAACCAACTGCGAAGTGGCATCGGGCACCACTCGTCCTTCACAAAAGGCTGATTGTCACCCACGCTGTTGGTCACAAAGGTGCGCACCGGGAGCGCAAATGCGCCGGAGCCGATTACACTAATTGCGTGGAAAGTCAGCGGAATGCGAGTGATGCGCGTCCACCGGGCCCGGCGCTGCGGTTTGTTGCAGCTGCTTTGATTCTGCGCGGCGGCGAGGTAATGATCTGCCAGCGAAGGCCGGATCAGCCGATGGCGCTGCAGTGGGAGTTCCCCGGCGGCAAGCTGGAGGCTGGCGAGAGCCCCGAACAGGCCCTGCGACGCGAACTCAATGAAGAACTCGGCATCGAAGCCGAGATCGGTCCGCGCGTAACGCGTATCCGCCACAACTACCGCCACGGCGGTGCGGTGGATTTGCAATTCTTTGCCGTCCACTCCTTCGCCGGCGAAGTCGACAACAAAATCTTCCACCAGGTGAAGTGGGTCAAGCTGGAAGAGCTTCCCTCCTATGATTTTCTCGCCGCAGACCGCGGACTGATTCGCGATCTGGCGGCAGGAAAACTGTTGTAGAAAATAGTGATGGGACTTACCGCACTTCGATTGATACCAGCGTGCTCGTGTAGATCAGTTCCCCGGAATCATGCTCCACAACATCACCAGCGTCATCACAATCACAATGATGCTGGTCGTCCAGGCGATTATGTTAAACAAACGCGAATTCTTGTGCTCGCCCATCAGGTCGCGGCGGTTAATCAGAAGTAGCATGAGGATGATGACAACCGGCAGCAGGACTCCATTCAGCACCTGCGAGAGCACTGCGAAGTTGATGAGCTGCGAGCCTGGCAGTATGAGCACCGTGACCGCTCCGCCAGCGATGAGCAGAGTGTAGAGCCAGTAAAAGAGCGGCGCTTCCTTGAAACTCTTGTCCACGCCCGACTCAAAGCCCATGCCTTCACACACCGTATAAGCCGTAGAAAGCGGCAGGATGGATGCGGCGAAGAGTGACGCATTGAACAGTCCAAAGGCGAAGAGGATGAAGGCGTAATCTCCGGCCAGCGGGCGCATAGCTTCGGCCGCATCTGACGCGACTCGGATCTCGCCCATGCCGTGTACATACAACGTTGCCGCGCAGGCCACCACAATGAACCAGGCAACAATGTCCGTAAAGAAGCTGCCCACGACAACGTCTAACCGTGAGGCCGCGTAATCTTTTACGCGAATTCCCTTCTCCACAATCGACGATTGCAGATAGAACTGCATCCACGGCGCAATCGTGGTGCCCACAATCCCAATGGCCATGTAGAGGTAGGCCTTGTCACGCCAAACGGAGGCCTTGGGCAGCGTGATCGTGGCCTTGATGGCATCGTGCCAGCTGGGCTGCGAGAGCACGCCGGCAAAGATGTAAGCAATATAGACAACCGACGCAATGAGGAAGATTTTTTCCGTTGTCTTGTAATTGCCACGCACAACAAGCAGCCACACAAGAATTGCGCAGATGGGCACGGAGATAAACCGCGAAACGTGGAAAAGCTGCAGCGAACCTGCGATACCGATGAACTCGGTAACTATGTTGGTGTAGTTGACGATGACCAGCCCCACCATCAGAAAGAAGGTGAGCCGCAGACCGAACTCTTCGCGGATAAGATCGCTCAGCCCCTTGCCCGTGACAACCCCCATGCGGGCGCACATCTCCTGCGTCACAATCAGGGCCAGCGTGATGGGAATCATCATCCAGAGCAGCGTGTAACCGTATTGCGCGCCTGCCTGGGAGTAGGTGAGGATGCCGCCCGAGTCGTTATCGACGTTGGCGGTAATGAATCCGGGGCCGAGCACGGCCAGGAACAGGAGTATACGGATTCGCCAGCGCTTCCACATGCCCGGAGAGGTTTCCTAATCGAGGATTCATTGCGTAGTCCAACCTGAACATAACAGGCCGGGGGTGAATTTTGCGACCCTCGCGGTCCCGCTTGTCCCAGATAACAGCCTGGTTGCGATCAACTTGCCTGAGAGAGAGCGCAGTCGAGTGGCCTCCTCTGAGGAATGTCGAATACATCGAGCGCTCAAGAACCTGAGGAAATCTGCTAACCGGGCGGAGACAGCCGATCCACGCGAACCGCAGAATCCTGAGCAAACTCCATCCTTGCCGGCTTCACCGCCTTCCCAAATCGCGGCCCTTGGGGTGCATTCTCGACTTAAGTGGTTCGAGGTATGCTAAAAATCAGGCCATAAGCAAAATAGAAATGCCGGTGGCGCAAAAGTATTAGTCCATTAAAGTTGCATATGGGGTGCTGACTTGGTCGGGGACCAAATGGGGTTCACTCTGGATCCACTTCAACTTCTGCGGATGGTTGACGGCCGGACCTTGCTCCTTGCAGCGGCATTGACGGCGGGGTCGTTTTCTCCCATCCTGCTCTTCGGCAGGCGCGCCCGTACTTTATGCTCTGGCTGCAGCCAACTCGCCTTTGCTGAGTTTTCGCTTGGCGTTCTGTTGTTCTTTGAGGCCATTCGCGACACGATTGGAGATTTGATTCCGGTTGTGGTCGGCAATTTACTACTCTGCTGCTCGATGCTGGTACTGGTTAGGGGAATGCACCGCTTCACCGGCAGAAGACAAATTGGCATATGGCTGTACGCCGTTTCCGCCTTATACCTAACTGCAATTGCATATTTCTACTGGATTGACAATGACTTGAGAGTCCGAGTCATGATCATCGGCACTTTCCTGTGCATTGTTCTGGCCTCGGCAGCTTCGCCGCTTCTGCGGGAAGCACCTGAGGGTTGTCGATTCAGCTACAGGTTCACCGCAGTATTTTTCCTTTCTGGCTCTCTGATGGCCTTGACGCGAGCCTGCGTAGTGGGAGCCACAAAGAGTATGAATTCACTTTTTACCGGTCATCCCATGGAAAATGGATTCTACTTATTCGACTTGATCTTCGTTATAGGAATCACCCTATCGTTTTATCTCCTTACAAATGAGCGAGCGTTGGCCAGCCTTAGAGAGGCCAACAAGTCACTGGCGCAGGAAATTGAGGAAACCTCGAAGACGACGAGCTTATTACAAGCAGAGGTTGAAGAGAGAAAGCGGCTACAGGACGAGTTAAATCATCTCGTCAATACGGACGATCTTACAGGCATACTCAATCGTCGCGGGCTGCTCAGTGTTCTTCAGCAGGAAGTGTTAAGAGCGGCCCGATTCAAACATCCGCTCAGCGTATTAATTCTCGATCTGGATCGCTTTAAACGCATCAATGATCAGTATGGGCACGCTGTCGGCGACCAGGCCTTGCTGGCTTGCGTGAGCAAATGCCGGAGACAACTAAGGGCAATCGACATCGTAGGACGCCTTGGCGGAGAGGAATTCGCGTTCATTCTGCCCGAAACCGATATAGCAGGAGCTGAAATTGTCGGCGAAAAATTGCGGGCTGGCATAGCCAATGAAGAAATCGTGTGTGGAGAAATCAAGTTCTCCACCACAGCCAGCATTGGCATTGCCGCATGGACAAAGGACGACGAATCAGGAGTCGACACAATAGCCAGGGCAGACCGTGCGCTGTACCGTGCAAAAGCAGCGGGGCGCAATTGCGTACGCATCGCGCTCTAGCTCATCGATACAATGCGACGCAATTTCCCCTCATCACTCAATGACACTCAGATAGCCTGGCAATTGCTTTTCTGTCACGCGTGCCCGCATTCACCAGATCAATTGCCCATGGTCAGCACAACCCGGAAGCGCGCCTTGCCGCTCATCATGCGGGCGTAGGCCTCTTCGGCCTGTTCCAGCGGGTACACCTCATTCATGGAACGAACGCCGGTGAGCGCGGAGAACTTGAGCGTATCCTCTGAATCCATGCCCGTACCGGAGGGCCAGCCCGCCACCGTACGGCGGCCAAGAAGCATCGGGAATGGATTGATGACCACCGGACCATCGGGCGCGCCAACAAGCAGGAACTTGCCCGCAGGCCCAAGTCCGTCGACAACCCACTCCAGCGCCTTGGCACTGGTGACAGTTGCGAGGATGATCTTCGCTCCGCCCATCTTCTGCAACTCCTCCACGGGATTCTGCGTAGTGGAATCGATGTACACATGTGCGCCAAGCTGCTTGGCGAGCGGGCCCTTGTCTGCACCGCGCGCAATGGCAACAGTCCGATAGCCGCTCTTGGCAGCGTATTGGATTGCAAGATGCCCCAGGCCGCCGATGCCGAGAATGGCCACCGTTTCACCTGCACGCGCACCCGCGTTGCGCAGAGCATTGAACGTAGTGATACCCGCGCAAAGCAGCGGTGCTGCATCAGCAGGTGAAAGCTCATCAGGCATCAATGCCAGCGCATTGGCTGGAGCAATTACGTAGTCGGCATATCCTCCATCAAAGCTAATGCCGGAAATGAGTTGATTCTCACAGAGGACAAAGTCTCCGCGGCGGCACGGCTCACAGAAGTTGCAGTGTCCGCCGTGCCAGCCCAGACCTACGCGCTGGCCTGGTTTGAACAGCGGAACATCCGGTCCGACTGCGTCAACAATGCCGGCAACCTCATGACCGGGAACACGCGGATATTCAATGCCTGGCCAGTGGCCTTCTTTGGTAAGCGAGTCCGAGTGGCACACACCACAGGCCTGCACTTTTATCCGCAGATGACCGGGACCGGGCTCGGGAAATTCCTTTTGAGTAAGTTGAAATGGCGCGCCAGGGGAAGGCACTTGCATAGAACGGCCGGTGACGATGGGCATATATCTCTCCTCTTGGAGATGAGATGTGCCACGAACGAATTGTGATGCAGCGGAAGTAGCAAAGAATTGTGAATTTCAGGCAAACGTCTTCTTCTGCGACTTTGAGTACACTCCACCTTTCACAAAACAAAAAGATGGAGCTCACATCGAATGTGTCCCGCTTGCCGTCTATTTCGCCGTCGCATCGGCATGCGCCAGATCGATTGCGGAACTTCCGGCAGCCTTGTCGAAATACGAAACGAAGCGCTGTGTCTCGCCTGCCTTGTACGGCGCGAGGTTCTGCGCCCAGCGATAACCGATGGGCTGATACATAAGCTCGGCCCTGATCTGGAACGGACCGCCAGTCGCAGCTTTAATCGCATAATGCGTTGTAGCCATGCCACCGGCAAACGCCGCGTCTTCGGCCGCTTTACCGCGCACCGCAATGTCCTCGCTCGCAGTCTTCTTGTCGAATCCCGCGGGCAAAATGCGGTTGTCCTTCAAATAATGCGTGGCGGTCAGCAGCGCCGTTGTCACGTGGTTGTCCTTGTCGCCAAGAATTGGCTCGAAAATTTCGACCTCGTTCTCAGATGTGATGGTTTCGTAGTGCGGCGAGTACTTGGTCGGATCTGCGTCATTCATATTACCGGTGATGGAACCATTCGCGTTCAGCTTGCCCGACTCGAAGACAACCTTCCCTGAAGCATCTGTGACTGTAACGTGCAGCCACGCGCGCCGCGACGGAAATGCCGTGGGCAGCTTGTGGCCGGTAAGGTTCTTAACCATCACTGAGAAGGTGAGCTTGCCCGATGCGACAGACGGCGCGGAAATGGAGAGTTCCGCGGCCTTGGACTGCAGAAAGACGCGGGTATCGTTCGCGGCCCTGGTCAGGTCAGCAGGTGTAGCGGTCACAGAGAGTTCGTCACGGTGCTCATTCAGTACGGCCTGCATAAAGAAATTGGCGCCGGTAAAAGTGTGCATGCGCACATCGTCGTGCATCGGGCTGCCGAGCGCTGCAATCGGCGCGGGATCGCCGACTTCGGGCATATGGCACGACTGGCAGGATTGCTTCTCATGGTAGCTGCTGTGCTGCCACTCTAGATAAACCATCTGCTCGGGGAACTTGCCAATCGCCTTTCCGTTGGCATCGAGAGTGTTGGTGTAAAGCGTATGACAGGAACCGCAAAGGCCTGACTTTCCAAGCTCGGTTGTCTGCGTTGTCTGCAGGCCGGTTACAGCTTTGTGAATCGCCAGTGCGCGCACGCTGGCGGCATAGGGACCATACAGCTCAGGCTGCGTTCCGGCTGGCGCTGCGTAGGAGATGTTCCCGTTGTATGAGGCGGGCGTGTCCAGACCCGTTGGTTGCGCCTGGTGGCAGACCGTACAGCTTACGCCGTCCTCCGCATCAGCATTGTGATGCGCGCTGAATGGCAGCGTGGAGAAGACTTCAGTGTCGCGGCCCGCAGCCTTGTTCGCCTGGAACTGGATGGGCATATGGCAGCTCGCACACTCGGACTGAATTGCGGCAGAGGCGGCGGGGTGGTCGATGGTCTCGCGGCGAACGCTTCCCTGCCAGTACGGATCCAGCGCGGCATTGGCCATGAGGCTTGCAGACCAGAGCTTACCGATCGAAACGTCCTGCCCCTTGGAAGAAGTGAGATTGTTGTGGCAGATCAGGCACCGCGTGGAAACAGTAAGTGAGGGCGAGGTGGCGTGTTGCGCATACATCAGCGCTGCCGAAGGCGTTACGAATAGAGCTGCAGCGATAACAACAAACCTACGCAAAAAGGCGGACATTACGAATTCAGGCCTCCGGCAGAAGAAATACATCCACGCAGACAGAATAACGGATGGAATTCAGGGATGGCACGCTCCCCCAAAAAGCCACTAAATTGACCCCGCGGAACCTTTCTTCCGTGCCAATGGAACCGACAAGCCGTTCGCCTCGTATTGACTATCACATCTTGACAATCAAGATGAATAAGTCTACCGTGCGCCTATGGACAATGCCAACACCGACGTGATTCAGGGAACAATGGACATGCTGATCTTGAAGATGCTCAGCCTCGAACCAATGCACGGGTTCGGCATCGGGCGGCGCGTGGAACAGGTATCGCGGGGAGTCTTCAAGGTAAACCCGGGATCGCTGCTGACGGCCATGCAGCGCATGGAACGCGCCGGATGGATCGAGTCCGAGTGGCGGCAGACGGAGAATGCGCGGCGCGCAAAGTTTTACAGGCTGACCCGCGTAGGCAAAAAACAGTTGGAAGTGGAGAGCGAAGATTGGGCACGCCGCGCGGGCGCCATCGCACGGCTGATGAAGGCAGAGGGATAGGCCATGGCTCTGTGGCATGCACTTCGATACGGCTTGCGTAATCTGGCGCACAGCAGTGAACGGGCGAAGGACGTGGACGACGAAGTGGCGCAATACTTCGCCGAGGCGGAAGCTGCGATGCGCCAACGCGGCATGAGCGCCGAAGAGGCACGGCAAGCCGTGCGGAAAGAGATGGGCACAATGAATGCTGCGCGCGAACAGGTAAGGACATTCGGTTGGGAGAACACGGTACGCGCAACCTGGGCCGATCTTTGTTTTGCAATGCGGCAGTTAGTCAAGCACCCCGCGTTCACCTGGACTGCTGTATTGACCCTCGCCCTCGGCATCGGCGCCAACGCCGCAATCTTTACGGTCATTCAATCTGTCCTGCTGGCTCCCCTGCCCTACGCAAATGCAAACCGGTTGGTGCTGCTCAATACTCGCTGGACGGATAGCGGCCATGCAACGCAGCGCGTAACAGGCCCCGATGCCGTGGATGTGCGAGCGCAATCAAACGACCTGCTGGCGGTGAGCCTGTACAACGGCGGCAATGAAGGCGTGCAACTGCGCGACCACGCGACCTACACCAATGTGACGTGGGTGGATGAAAATTTCTCGCGCGTCTTCGACCTGCAGCCAATTGCAGGCAGACTCTTCAGCAGCGCAGAGGCAAACCACGCGGTGCTGGTGAGCGAGACTTTCGCGCGAGACAACTTCGGCAGTGCGCAGGCAGCTTTGGGCCAGACGCTCCACATTGAAAGCGACGCCGAAGAGATTGTGGGCGTGCTGCCGGCTGGATTCAACTTTCCGGACGAGACACAGATTTGGGAGGCGTCGCCCCTCAACCCCGCATCGAATTCGCGCACTGCCTTCAACTATCACGCTGTAGCGCTGCTGCGCGGAGGCGCAGCGCTAAAAAGCGCGCAGGCCGAACTTAACGCCCTCTCGCAGCGGCTGCAGGATAACTATCCACAGGAGAATCGCGCAAAGGTACTGCAGGTGATACCACTCGCCGAGGCGCTGACCGGCAAAGCACGCCCCACGCTGCTGCTGCTGTGGGCAACAGTGGCTATGATTCTGCTCATTGCCTGCGTAAATGTGACACATCTGCAACTGGTGCGCTCCATGGAGAGGCAGCGTGAGATTGCAATCCGCAAAGCGCTGGGTTCAAGCGCGTGGCAGGTGATTCGGCCCGTAGTCATGGAGAGTTTACTCGTCTCCCTGCTCGGCGCAGTGGCGGGCGTACTTCTCGCGCTGCCCACCGTGCGCATTCTGGTGGCCATGGCACCCAGGGAACTGCCGCGCGCCAGTGAAATTCATCTCAACGGCTGGGTGCTGGCCTTCACACTGGCAATCGCAGTGAGCACGGCGCTCATTGCGAGCCTTCTGCCTGCGGTGCGCGCGGCAAAGGCCAACGCCGCGGAGGCCATGAAGCAGGATGCGGCGCACGGTATGGAAAAGCGTGGCACACGTCGGCTGCGCGATGGCCTGGTCATTGCAGAGGTGGCGGCAACGTTTGTTCTCGCCGTCGGCGCCGGCATGTTGCTGCGCACCATGACCGCACTGATGAAGCGCAACATGGGCTATCAGACGCAACAGGTTCTAGTCGTCGACGCGGATAATCCTGCGCATGCCGATACCGACTACACCCGCGCTCTCAGGCAGTTCTCTGGTCTCTTTGCGCAGCTTGGACAGATGCCGGGCGTAGTGAGCGCTGCAGGCGTGATGGGTCTGCCCACAAGTGAGTATGGATCGAACGGATACTACAAAACCCAGGGCGGCCTGCCGATGGACGCGCAGCACAAGCCGTACGCCAACTTCACAGTGGCAAGTCCCGGCTACTTCGACACGATGGAGATTCCCCTCCTGCGCGGCCGCGGATTCAATGGAGGTGACACCGCCGACGGACAGTTCGTCGCCGTCATCAGTGAATCCCTCGCCAAACAAAGCTTTGGTGATGCAGACCCTATCGGCAGGCTAATTCAGTGTGGCCTCGACTCGCCCAAGTGGATGACGGTGGTCGGCGTAGTGGGTGACGTACGGCAGGACTCGCCCGCGGAACAGCCCGGGCCTACCTTATATATGCCCATGGCTCAGCATCCGTATTACGCCAACCAGATTCACATCGTGCTGCGCACAAAAGTGAAACCTCTGTCGCTGGTCAACGCGGTCCGGGCAAAAGTCATGCGGACCAACCCCGCAATCGCCATGAAGTTCACAACAATGGACGCGATGTTGAACGATTCCATCACGGTAGAGCGCTTCCGTGCGATTCTACTGGTAACCTTCGCCGGTGCGGGCCTATTGCTTGCCATGCTGGGTATCTACGGAACAATCGAATACTCGGTAGCCCAGCGCGGATTTGAGATCGGCATTCGCATGGCCTTCGGTGCCAACAAAGGCACCATCCTCGCCGGCATTCTCAAACACGCGTCCCTGCTGGCCTGCCTCGGAATTGCAATAGGCGCAGGTGCAAGCCTCATGCTGACGCGCCTTGTAACCGCGATGCTTGTCGGCGTGCGGCCCATTGATCCCGTCAGCCTCGTGAGCGCTGCCTTGCTGCTGGTGCTCACCGCAATTTTGGCTGCAAGTGCGCCCGGATGGAAGGCCGCGCACGTGAATCCAGTGCAAGCGCTTCGCGCCGAATAGCAAGGCATGCAGTAGTTAATATTTGTTCGCTTACCCCTCAGCACGCTGAGCAAATGGAGGGTATAGGCTTATCCGGGAGCCTCTATTGAACTTCGTCGATCGCCGAAAATTTATTGGTCTCATGTCCGCCGGAATCGCCGCTGGAAATACAATACCCGCCCTCGCATCCGAAGGCGCGCCAAACACTCTCTCGTTCACATCCAAGCCGCGCAATCCGCAGCGCCCGCCCAACGTGATCTACATGATCTGCGACGACCTCGGTTATGGCGATCTGGGCAGCTACGGCTCAATGATGCCGACACCCAATCTTGACCGCATGGCCGCCGACGGACTGCGCCTCACGCACTACAACTCCGCACATCCCATCTGCTCGGCCTCGCGCGCAGCGCTGCTCACAGGACGCTACGGCCACCGCAGCAATACAAGAGGCGCATTCGGTCCCAACTCGCCCACGGGAACTTCGCTCGATGAAACGCTGCTGTCGAACCTCTTCCACGATGCTGGTTACAGCACCAAAGCCATCGGCAAGTGGCACCTGGGAGATAAGCCGGAATATCTGCCCACCAACCGCGGCTTCGACTCCTACTACGGCGTTCCCTACAGCGATGACATGTACCCGCTGCCGCTCATTCGCGATACAAAGATTCTCGAAAAGGACACCGACCGCACTAAACTCACTCCTCGCTACACCGAAGAAGCAGTCAGGTACATCGAAGAACGCGACGACAAACCGTTCTTTCTCTATCTCGCATTTTCTTATCCGCACGATCCCGCACGAGCTTCAGAACGATTTCGCGGTAAAACTCCGTTTGGCGAATTCGGCGACGCTGTCGCGGAAATTGACTGGAGCGCAGGTGAAGTCATCAGCGCGGTGGAGCGCAAAGGCCTTAGTGAAGACACGCTCATCTGCTTCAGCAGCGATCACGGCCCCTGGTACCAGGGCAGTCCCGGCCTGCTGCGTGGACGCAAGGCCTCAACATTTGAAGGCGGGTTCCGCGTACCGTTCCTCGCCAAGTGGCCAGGAGTCATTCCGCCGTGCAGCGTGGTGCACCAGTGGTATTCGAGCCTTGATATTCTGCCCAGCCTTGTGTCTCTTTGCGGCTTGAAGCTGCCGCAGAAGCCGCTGGACGGAGTGGACATCTCAGATCTGTTGCGCGGCAATACTACGCATACAAGGGATCACCGAGCTCAGCTGTACTTCTCCGCCATGGGCAACCGCGGAATGGACCTGCACTGCATCCGCAAAGGCAAATGGAAATTGCGTGTGGCACAGAACATTGAAGGCGAAATGTACATCAACGACCGCACAACAGGAGCGCGCTCCAGCGCGTGGCTGCGACATCCGGAACTGTACGACCTCGAAATCGATCCGGCCGAAAGCTACGATGTTTCAAAGCTGCATCCAGAAATCATTGCGGATCTGAGCAACGATCTGCAGGAATTGATGAAAACTTTCCCCGCCCCTGTGATGCAGGAATTTGCAAAGTTGCAGCAGCGGAAGGGCGACATCACCACGCCGCCCGGCGCTTCTCCGAGACCCGATGGCGAAGTCAATCCATTATGGAGCTGGGAACCGCCAGACCGCAGATAGTTCCTTTCAGAGAACCCGAAGTTTTCTAAGCTCCCACCCCTTGGCTCCTCAGCCGGGGCGCAAACTTTATACTCATAAAGGCATGAGTACGTTCTTACCAGTTAACGAACAGATGGACCTGCTTGAGAAAGGCGCCGCGGAAATCATCCGCGTAAGCGACCTGCGCGAGCGTTTGGAAGAGAGCCGCAAAACCGGACGCCCACTGCGCGTAAAAGCAGGCTTCGACCCCACCGCGCCCGACCTGCACCTGGGCCATACTGTGCTGATGCGCAAACTGCGGCATTTTCAGCAGCTCGGCCACCAGGTCATCTTCCTTGTGGGCGATTTCACGTCCCTCATCGGCGACCCGACCGGCCGCAACGTCACGCGCAAACCTCTTACTCGCGAACAAATCGACCAGAACGCAGAGACGTATAAGGAGCAGGTCTTCAAAATTCTCGATCCAGAAAAAACCGAAGTCCGCTACAACTCCGAGTGGCTTGGCAAGCTGGACTACGAAAAGACCATCCGCCTCACTGCACACTTTACGCTCTCGCAGATGATCGAACGCGACGACTTTCATAAGCGTTTCCAGGCTGAGCAGCCCATCAGCCTCCATGAACTCTTGTATCCCGTCATGCAGGGCTATGACTCCGTGTGCCTGGAGTGCGACGTGGAACTCGGCGGCACCGACCAGAAATTCAACCTGATGTGCGGCCGCGAACTGCAACGCCACTACGGCCAGAAACCGCAGATCGTTCTGATGACGCCGATTCTGGAAGGCCTCGATGGCGTACAGAAGATGTCGAAGTCACTGAACAATGCCATCGGCATCAACGAGCCGCCAAGCGAGATGTACGGCAAACTGATGTCCATTAATGACGAGCTAATGTGGAAGTACTTCGTCTTCCTCACAGATTTAAAGACATCGGAGATCGACGCACTGAAGGCAGGCGTCGCCGACGGCTCCCTGCATCCCATGTCCGTGAAGAAGCAGCTCGCGCGCACCATCACCGCCGGCTTCCACGGCGAAGAAGCAGCAACCAGTGCAGACGAGAACTGGGCAAAGATGTTCCAGCAGAAAGAGACGGCCGAAAATCTCGAAGAAGTTAACGTCGCCTATGCAGACGTCGCTGGTCCTGATCCGGGAACAATCCGCCTGCCCAGGCTGCTCACCGCGCTGGGTCTGGCCGCTAGCGGAACAGAAGCGAACCGCAAGATTGCCGAAAAGGCCGTCAAGCTCGACGGCGAAGTCGCGCCCGGCAACATTATTTCTGTTTCACTGCCTGCAAAGATCGTCGTCAGGCTGGGAAAGCGAGCCAAGGTGGCAGGGATTTCGTAGTGATTCCATCAATCAGACAATTGAAAGCTCCGGGATTAAGGCCCTGGAGCTTTCATTCTTAGCAGAAGCAATTAGTATTCGGTTGCGGAGGATTTTCTCAGTGAATCGCAAGGAGTTTGTGGTGAGTGCCAGCGCAGCAGCTGCGCTGGCTTCGTCGGGACGCACGATGTTCGCGCAGGATGCAGCAGCAATGACCGTGTCTCTGCATGAAGACGACGGCATGCCCGACGTGCCCGAAGACTTCACCGGGCTAAGCTATGAGCTTGCGCAGTTGACCGATCCCACCTTCTTCTCCGCAAAGAATCGTGCTCTTGTCGACTACTTCAAGCTACTGAGCCCGCGCGGAGTCCTGCGTCTCGGCGGCAACACCAGCGAGTTCTGCTGGTTCAAGGCAAGCGCAAGCACGGAGGCTCCCAGATTGCACGTGCCTCCCGGCGACCTGAGCAAGAACTGGATGCCGCATCAGCTGTTTGCCGTTGAACCCCACGCCATCGACGAGCTAGCCGGATTCCTGAAGGCCACAGGATGGCGTCTCATCTACGGACTGAACTTTGGCAACAGCACGCCTGAGCGCGCGGCTGTGGAAGCCGCGTATGTGTGGAAGTCCGTGGGCGACCGGCTTGAGTATTTCCAGGTGGGCAACGAGCCAGACCTATATACAAAGGCCAGTAACGGAACACGCCCCGAGGGCTGGACGCTTGTCAATTTTGTTGAGGAATGGCTGGACCGCATTCGCGCCATCGGCGCAAAGGTTCCCGCGGCGCGCTTTGGAGGCCCGGATGTGGCCGCATCCAGCGACTGGGTACTGCAATTCGGAAAAATGGTCGGTGGTGAGCGGCTTGTCGCTCTCACCGGTCACTACTACGCGGAAGGCCCGCCCGACGATCCAACAGTCACAATAGACCGCCTGCTTGCCGGCAATGCAAAGGTCGCCAGAGACACACGTGAGATCGCCGCTGCCGCCAAGCGCGAGAATCGCGTCTATCGCATGACAGAAGGCAACTCCTGCTACCGTGGCGGCAAGCCCGGCATGAGCAATGCATTTGCCGCGTCGCTCTGGGGCGCGGACTATCTGCTTACGCTCGCCTCCAACTGGTGCGCGGGCGCGAACCTCCACGGAGGCCAAAGCAAATTTCTCACTGCCGGTCTTGGTGGCCACACTCCGGGCATGAACGTGGCCAAAGGACCGCAGACCATGCCGAGCGGTTTTTACACGCCCATCCGCACTGAGCCAGGACTCGACGTGAAAGCCATGCCCGTCTACTACGGCATACTGCTGGCACAGCAGTTCGCCGGCACCACCATGCTCCGCTGCGACAAGAGCACGGACAACCCCGACCTCAGCGCCTATGCCGGCCGCACAAAGAAAGACATGCGCGTGGCCCTCATCAATAAAGGTTCTGCTGCCGCAGCAGATGTCACCCTGCGCGGCGTGAATGGAAAGCGTGCCCGCATCTGGCGGCTTGAAGGGCCAGCGCTCGACGCAACCGAAGGCGTAACTCTGGGCGGCGCAGAGATTGCCGATGGCGCAAAGTGGAAGCCGAAGGAAGAAGAAGCTGCCATGAGTGGCGACGCGATCCGCATCAAAGTTCCAGCAGCAAGCGGCGTGGTGCTATTTGTAAGCTGATGTGGAAAGCAGAGGACTATTTCCCATCTGCTGGTGCGCTCATACCGGAAAAAATACGCCAGGTTCCATCGCTGTCGCGGCGCCATGTGTGCAGCAATCGGCTTGAATCAAGCGTTTCTTTGCCTGCTTTGTCCGCCCAGACAATCCGCGCACGATAAGTGGTTGTGGCCATGTCCCCGGAGACCTGAACGAAGATCCGCTCAAGCGCATAGCTCTTCAAGTGCTCTCCTTTCGAGGTGTGCATGGTGATCCAATCGGTGATGTGCGCCTTGCGTGCCGGATTATGACTTGAATATGGCCAGCCCAGAAAATCATCGCGCCAGAGTTTGCGGTAAGCATCCAGATTGTTCGACTGAACAGTCTTCCAGTAGGTAACTTCCCGCGACCAGACCGCGTCTTCCGCAGCTTTGTTCGTTTGTGCCGCAGCAAAAGATGGAACAAGAAGCAGTAGCAGCGCCCACAACCAGCTGATCCTTATCACAATGCCTCCATAAATGAATCACCGGCACAGGCAAAAGCGTGCGGGTAGTTCCTGTTTATGCTTCCAAATCAATCTCCACCGCATCAATCAGCGGCACCAGCCACTCAAGCAGCGCCGTGTGAGCAGGATGCGGCACGTAGGCGTAGAAAGCGGCGCGGCTTGCGAACTGCATACAGCCGCCGAAGGTATAGCCTTGGTCGCGCTCAGAAAGATTCGGCCCCACAACAACTTCGTGCAGGCCGGGAATCGTTCCCTTGAAGGCAAGAATCTCCCGCGTGGCGCGTGCAACGTCAGCCTCGGTGGCCTCCGATCTCCAGCGAAATCCAAAAATATGAATGAACATGCGTTCTCCCCTCGTGGGATTCTAGCGTGACTGAGCAGATGTTTGCGTTAAGGTTTGTACACTTATACTTCACCAATTCCCAAACGGCAATTTCTATTTGCCAAGGCAGGGATGCGTTCAGGAAAATGCTTCGGGGCATCCAACCGGCCCCCACTCGCTTTGAACCATCTGCAAGGAGCAATGATGACCGAAAAAAATGCGCCAGTTGCCACCACAACCTCACGCCGCAAATTGCTCGGCGGACTAGCCACCGTTGCCGGCGCATCCACTCTGCTTGCCACTCCTACAATTGAAGCGCAGATGGGCGGCATGAGCCAAGCACATGCCGACGCAGAGTTATTCGAAGCCGCGCGTTTGCGGAGCTACAAGTCGCGACGGTCATCCAGCTGGGATCGCTCAGGCGGCAATGCGGATTCCGTCCCCGTAGAACCCGGCGCAACGGCAACAATTCTGGACGTGAAGGGCGCAGGCGTGGTCACGCACCTGTGGTTCACCATCGCATCGCCTGACCCCATGCACCTCAAAAACCTTGTGCTGCGCGCCT
Source organism: Acidobacteriota bacterium (assembly GCA_028876335.1). Lineage (GTDB taxonomy): Bacteria > Acidobacteriota > Terriglobia > Terriglobales > Acidobacteriaceae > Telmatobacter. Next base: position 12,704 of record JAGWSG010000119.1, on the reverse strand, counting down.
GGTGGGACGGAGAAAGCTCGCCCTCCATTGAAACGCCAATTGGAGACTTCTTCGGGCTGGGGCTGGGCAAATATTTCACGTATCAAAGTGAGTTGACGGCGGTCGCACCCATGAAGGCACTCAATGCCTACTTCAAAATGCCATTCGCAACCGCGGCGAAAATAACCGTCACCAACGATGGCCCACAGAAGACCGACGCCCTTTACTTTGCAGCCGACTACGTAGCACTTGAAAAGCTGCCGGAAGAACTAGGCCGGTTCCACGCGCAGTATCGCCAGGCGGCGCCCTGCAAGGGCACCACAAACGACTGGGTGCACAACTGGGATAAGGCGGCCAACGCCGCAAAGAATCTGGATGGCAAGGATAACTACGTCTTCATGGAAGCAACAGGCCGAGGTCACTTTGTCGGCGTTACGCACGGCGTGCTGCAAAACCAGGAGGGCTGGTTTGGCGAAGGCGACGACATGATTTTCGTCGATGGAGCCACGTCGCCCACCATCAACGGCACAGGCACTGAAGACTACTACAACGGTGCGTGGGATTTTGGCGGCGAGGCATTCGCTAACATGCACCAAGGGTCGCCGCACATGGTCAATCCGGAACGCATCGGCGGTGAATACTGCCTGTATCGCTGGCACACTGAGAGCCCCATAGCCTTCGATAAATCAATCAAAGTGACGATTGAACACGGACACGCCAATTGCCGTTCAGACAATTTCTACACCGTTGCCTACTGGTACCAGACCGAACCGCATGCGCAGTTCCCCGCCCTGCCACCGGCCAAAGATCGCGAGCCGCACGTGGTTGCCGTGGGCGGCGGTGCAGGACCGGAAACCGAAAGCTAAGCAAAGGCCCCACGCGTCGCAACGCTGCATTGCATCGCGCAGGTGGGGCCTTTTGCGGACATAGAACATTGACACTGCATCAATCGTTCTTGAGTCCCAGATCGTCTCCCATTTTCCTGAACTGCTCCTGATAAGCCTTCATTTCGCGCTCTGTGGCGCGTGCCTGCTCGGATACGCGCTTACCGCTCACCGTCTGGCCATTGAGCTCCTGATCCATCGCCTGCAACCGTGTCTGGATGCGTTCGTGGATCTGGTTCATATTCTCCATGCGCTGTTGCACTGCGGCCTGCTGCTCGCCATTAAGGCTTTGATGCAGCTGCGTGCGCGTCTGCTCCATGGTGCGTAGTTCTTCCTGCAGTTGTGTGTGCTGACGGCGCGCTTCCTCTACCTGGAAGCCGCTGCCTTTTGCGCTATTTGCCATGGTTCTGGTCTGTGTCCGCACTCGATCCATGGTGCCGGTGCAGGTCTTGTATTGGTCGCGTTGCAGGTCGGTTGCCTGCGTCCGCAGCCGATCGCGGTCCTGCTTGGTGAGTCGATCGTGCGTACGGTCCATCGTCTGGTCGCGCGTGCGATCTTTGGTTTGGTCGCGTGTTCTGTCCACGGTTCCTTGACCTGGCCGCTGTGAAGCTCCCGCGGAAGGTCTTTGGGATTGTCTCTGCTGGCCTCTTGCCCCCTGTTGCGACCAGACAAATGGGGCGGCAAGCACACATGCACAAGTCAATGCGAGTACGATTTTTCGATTCACGGCAGATCCTTTCTGGAAGCCGCCATCTGGCAAATCCGCTTCCACACTGCTGTCTGTTAGAACGCGCGAATCATGACAAGAGTTGGTGTTCACCGTCACAGATGAAGCAGATTTCTGCCCATGAACAACAAGGTGTGATGAACTTCAATTGCAGGGCACCGATGAGTGCTAAACATTCTGGATGATCTCGGCAACTAAACTTCCGTGCGGTAGCAATCCACAAGCATGAACTCGCTCCATGTATTCAGATTGCTTGACCTCTCACCAAGCCAGGTGAAGTGATCGGGATTGACCGACCTGTACGTTGCCCGCGTGTAGACGTGGCCTGCCACCGGCTCGCGAAAGGTATACGACGCAGTGTTCTCGCCAAAGTGCGCGCCGCCCAGTTCGTCTGAACACAAGTCAGTCCACGAACCCGACAACGCATTCAGCCAGCGAATATTCCAACGCCCCTGCGCTGCATCGTAACTGCGCAGATTTACTCCAAGCACAATGGGATCGCCTTCAAGATTATTCATGCAGTAGTCGTCCGCGATGACGTAGCCGTCCAGAATGTAACGGCCTGTCCAGATGGCAGGAAAGGTTTGCCTCCTTCCATCCTCAAGAAGAATGTCGGCAATACAGCGCCACTTGCCAATAAGAAAGGCAAAGCGATCCAGCTCAACGGGCGCATTCGGGTTGGGCATGCCAAAATTCAAGTCGTACGCACTCATGCAGAGTCCCACTGCGGCGCCCAGCCGCAATGCATGCGATTGTACTCGGAACCGGACAGGCAAGCTGTTCAGCGCCCGCAAAGGGTATGTGCTACAACTCCGCGCTCAGCTCGAGTACGGGCTTGGCTTGATACCCGGCACCGGCTGCCGCGGCGCCATCGGCATATTGCACACGCGTTCTCCCGTCGCCGCAAAAATGGCATTGCCCACGGCAGGTGCAAGAGCAACCAGCCCCGTCTCGCCCGCGCCAGCTGAAGGCAGATCCTTGCGGTCAATCAGAATCACTTCAATCTGCGGTGTGTCCTTAAAGCGCGGCAGGCGATATTCCCTGAAGTGCGGATTCAGAATCCGTCCGTTCGAAAACAGCATGCGCTCAAACAGTGCGCCGCCAATGCCCTGCACAATCGCTCCCATCACCTGGTTGCGCAGCCCGTCCGGATTCACAATCGCACCGCACTCCCACGCCTGCACCACGCGCACAATGCGTACCTTCTTCGTTGCCGGATTAATCTCCACTTCCGCGCATGCCGCAACATAGCCACCCTTGTCTGTGCCTCCGGCAATTCCGTAGCCACGCTCCGCGGTGGACTTCACTTTGCCCCAGCCAAAACCTTCTGCCGCTTTTTCAAACACTACCCGCAAACGGGCATCCGTAATGTTCTTTAGGCGAAAGGCAAGCGGATCCATCTTCACGGCATGTGCCATCGCATCCATGTGCGACTCGCGCGCAAAGTGGTTCGCCGTAGACGCAAGTCCACGATACGAACCCTGACGCAACGGCGACTTCGTCGGGTGATATTGGATAATCTGATTCGCAACTTGGTACGGTGTACCTATCGCCGCCGGGCCTGAGTTGTAATTGTGATGCTCCCACGCTGTCAGCGTTCCGTCGTGCTTTGCACCAGATTTGATCTCGATAAGTCCCGCAGGCCTGAAGTAACTCCACGTCATCTCGTCCTGGCGCGTCCACTCCACTTTCACGGGCTTGCCAACCACCTTCGAAATCCGCGCAGCCTCCAGCGCCGCTTCTCCCGTATGCTTGCCACCGTATCCGCTTCCCATGTCAGGCTGGATCACGCGTGCCTGCTCCGGCTTTAAATGAAATGCCTCCACCAGTTCATCGCGCACGCCGAAAGGCCGTTGCGTTCCGGTCCACACAGTGACCTTTCCATTACTCCACTCAGCCACAGCTGCACGCGGCTCAAGTGGCGAGTGCGCAATGTACTGCACCGTATACTGCTGCTCCACCTTCACATCCGCAGCCGCAAGACCCTTCTCCATCGAGCCCGCCGTATGCTCAGGCCCATTCTCGCGGCCCGCCTCCGGATTGCTCTTGAGATACGCAAAGAGCCCGTCGTTCGACGGTTGCTCCGGAATATTCCACTTTGCCTGGATGGCTTCAACGGCTTTGCGCGCGGCGTAGGCATCGGGCGCGGCCACGCCCACAAAGTCTCCGTCGCGAACCACATGAACGCCTTCCATCTTTTCCGCAGCGCTGGTGTCAACCGAAGTGAGCATTGCATTAAACCCTTCGGGGCGCAGTACAGCGCCAAAGAGCATCTCAGGCCGCACAATATCTGAAGGAAATTTGTGCTCGCCGGTCACAAATGCGCGTATGTCCGCTTTGGGAATCGCCGTTCCCGCAATCTTCCATTGTGTCGCTGGCGTAAGCGCTGGATCCCCACTCACCACGCGCACAATATCTTCCCCCTTCGTCAATTCGCCGTAGGTCAGAGCGCGCTTCGTGCCCGGATCAGTCACACTGCCATTCGCTGCAGTCAGCTTCGCCGCATCTGCATTCCAGCGCTTTGCGGCCATCTGCGTCAGCGTCTCGCGTGCTACCGATGCCATATTGCGCAAAACCGGAGCCATCATGGGCGTGGTGCGGCTGCCAAACGTCCCCATATCCCACGGCACCAGATCCGTATCTCCCATCACCATGCTGATGGAGTCGAATGGCACGCGCAGCTCCTCAGCAACAGCCTGTGCCAGTGAGGTGCGAATGTTTTGCCCCACTTCAACCTTGCCCGTGAATACCTTCACTTTCCCATCGGCTGCAATATGAATCCACGAGCTGACATCTTTGGGTAACTCATGCCCGCCAAATGTGCGCCCAGACTCCTGCGCCAGCGAAGGCAGATCAGACATGCAAATCAACAGCCCGCCACCGAACATCTTCAGAAAATCGCGCCGGTCTATTTCGAAACCAGTGCGTGACTTGGCGTCATTCGTTGGGCCTTGTCCGTATTCGGAAGCGTCAACATGAAAAGTTTTCATTGCCCACCTCCCTCATGTAAGCTTCCCGCCGCTCGTTCAATCGCCGCCAGAATCCGTGGATACGTGCCACACCGGCAGATATTGCCATTCATTGCGGTGAGAATCGCTTCATGGCTCGGCTGCGGATTGTCCTTCAGCAGTGCCGTCGCTCGCACAACCATGCCCGACGTGCAATAGCCGCATTGCATCGCACCCTCATTCACAAAGGCCTGCTGCACGGCGCTTAGCTTGCCGTTCTCCTCCAGCCCTTCAATCGTCACAATGTCGGCAGGTGCAGCCGTCCCCACCGAAATCTGGCAGGAGTGCACAGCCTCTCCATTCAGCAACACTGTGCATGCGCCGCACTGCCCTTCTCCACAACCGTACTTTGTACCTGTCAGATTGAGCCGATTGCGCAGGACCCAAAGCAGGCTCTCATCGGCGGGAGCATTCACGTGGAATTGGCCGCCATTCACGTGCAGGACAAATTCACTCATCGCATTCTCCGCAGGCAACCAGGCAGGTTACCAAGCGCTGTCCAGAATAGCGCGGTGCGCATCCTCGGTGAAACCCTCGGCAATCATTTCCCTCAGATTCCTTTGATGAGAGCAATTTCGCAGCATCGTTCATTCATCCTGAAGCGTGCCCGTTCCGCACGCCATTCATTGTCGTCGAACTTCGCTCTTGACAATTCATAACCATATGGTTATGGTTCATCCTGTGGCAAATGCAAAAGCCAATCACGTATTTCGCGCACTCGCTGACCCAACTCGCAGGGCAATCTTTGAGAATCTTTCGCGGCGCGGCGAGCAGACCGTACACTCGCTCACCCGGCACGCAGGCGTGTCGCAGCCCGCGGTATCAAAGCACCTGACCGTCCTTAAGCGTGCCCGGCTCGTGCGTCACCGCCGCGAAGGCCGGGAGACACACTATCGCGCGGACGCCGATGCACTAGCCCCCATGGTCAATTGGCTTGAGCAATATGGCGCCTTCTGGCGCGAACGATTCGAACGGCTGGAAGGCCTTCTGGAAAGGATGGACGGATGAGCGAAGCAGAACAGCAAACACGAAGTGTTATCGTCGAGCGGGACTTCCCCCACCCGCCCGCAAAGGTCTGGCGAGCGCTGACCGAAAGCCAGCTCCTGGCGCAATGGCTCATCAAAAACAACTTCGCGCCTGAAGTGGGTCGTAAATTTCAGTTCCGTCTTGATCCCATGCCGCAGTGGGATGGCGTGATTGAATGCGAGGTTCTGGTAGTCGAACCGATGAAGCAGCTCTCCTACACCTGGTGTGCGCTTGGCCTCAACTCTGTGGTAATACTCACGCTCACTGAAACTGGTACCGGCACGCACTTGAAGATGGAACAATCCGGCTTCCGCTCAGACCAGCAGCAAGCTTACGGCGGCGCAAAGTATGGATGGAACAACTTCATGAACGGACTGGAGCGACTGCTCGACGGAGGCGATCTGTGAAAGGATCCAAAGTAATTGTTGCCGGCTTCTGGATTACGACAGCCCTGTTCTGTTTTCAAATTGGATTCACCGCCTATGCGCAACTGAAACTCCCGCAGGTCGCGCAGGCATTCGCGCACATGGGCTTCCCCACATATTTCCGCGTGGAGCTATCGTGGGCAAAGTTCGCCGGCATCATTGCTCTCCTTCTTCCCATTACGCCCGCGCGCATTAAGGAATGGGCCCACGCAGGCTTTGCAATCACTCTCGTTTCAGCGGTGATCGCGCATATATCCGTCGGTGACGGTCCTGCTGCGTGGAGCTGGGCCGTCGGGACCGCTGTCCTTTGGGCTGCATCCTATTTCTTCTGGCGCAAATTAGAGGCCGCGCGCTCCACAGTAGTCCAGCTGGTCTGAGATCTCACAATCACGAGGGCTTCAGCATGGCGAAGAAGACAACCAAAAAATCCAACGGCGAGGCGAATGTCTTGGCCGCTCTTGCCAAAATGACCGGCACTGATCGCTCAATCGGTGAGCGACTGCACGCAATCGTGAAGGCTACAGCGCCTGAACTGGAACCCAAACTCTGGTATGGGATGCCCGCCTATGCGCGCGACGGAAAAATCGTCTGCTTTTTCCAAAGCGCCGCCAAATTCAAGACGCGCTACGCAACTTTAGGATTCATGCATGAGGCCCGCCTGGATGACGGAAAGATGTGGCCCACCGCCTTTGCCGTCACCGGCCTCGATGATGCAGAAGAAATAAAGATAGCCAGACTTGTGAAGAACGCAACGCACGATTAGGACGATATTCTCTTTCTCGCAATCAAAGAAGCCTTCGGCAATCGCCGAAGGCTTCTTTGTGTTCCCAATCAATTGCAGTTCCCTACTTGCTCGGAGGCACTCCGTCCAGCTTCTCCTGGTATTCCACCACCTTCTTGATCGTGGCGTAGTCCGTACCGCCAATTGGAAGCTGACGGCCGTTCACCATCAATGTCGGCGTCTCGATAATGCCCAGTGACTGAGCCAGCTTGACCGATGCCTCAACCTTCGCCTTCGTGGCAGGATCCGCAACGCATGCTTCCACCTTGGCAGGTGTCAAACCTGCTTTGGTCACGGCGCTGTTCAGAGTGAGCGTTGCCCCGTCATACGTTGCCAGCCCTTCCTGCCCCTCAAATACCGCTGAGGCGAACTGGAAGAATGCTGTGCTGCCGCCAAGCTTGTCAACGCACACGCCGTATTCGGCGGCACGCTGCGCCTGCGGATGGATGCGCTCAAGAGGATAATTCTGGAACACGATACGTGCATTGGGAAAGTCCACGGCCAGCTTATCCATATTGGCCTGCACTTCCTTGCAATGCGGACATTCAAAGTCGGCGAACTCCACCAGCTCCAGATTCTTTTCCGCCGAGCCGCGATAAGGTCCATCTGCCTGCGCCTGCAACTTGGCGCGTACAGCCTCAAATGGATGCGCGCCGAAGGGAAGCACATCATTGCCGGCAACAATGTACTTGCCATCCGGAAGCGTAATGAACTGAACCACGGCGGGCTTCTGCTTGCCAGTCTTATCTCCCACAAAAATCACAACCTTGCTCACGCCTTCAGCAGGAGTGGCCAGAATTGCCTGCACCTGCCACATGCGGTTTGGGTCATATCCCCAGCTTGCCTGCAGAAACTGGTTGACGGTGTCCACAGTGGGCGATGACGCTGTGAAGTTCTTCGGGTCCGGCGTGGGAAAGACAGGTGCTGTTGTGGGCGCGGGCGCCGCTGGCTCTGCTTGCTGCGGTGCTGGAGGAACCTCATGTGCGGGCGCGGAGGGTGGAGCGGACTCTTGGGCGACAACGCGCGGCGTGGTAAACGAAAGGGCAGCCAGCGCAGCAACGCTGGCAACAAAAACCGACGGACGAATCAAGCTGCAATCTCCTTGGATGGATGGAAAGAACCGTTTAGTACTAGCTTAAACCTGCACTTTGACTGCAATGGGAAACCTCCGCCCCAATCCAAAGGATTTGGCGGTTAATTTCAGAACTGGCGCTGCCTGTTGTCGCTTGTATTCGGAGCGCTCAATCAGACGCACCACTTGTTTGACGAGCGAGAGGTCAAATCCGTGTTCCTGCGCTATCCGCGCAGGCGGCTCGTAGCGCTCCACATAGGCCTCCACAATCGGATCCAGCACATCGTAGGGCGGCAATGAATCCGTATCCATCTGCCCCGGCCTCAACTCAGCCGAAGGCGGTTTGTCCAGAATCGCCGAAGGAATCACTTCCCTCTCGCGATTGAGCCAGCGGCAGACGGAGTAGACGCGCGTCTTCATTAAGTCGCCAATCACCGCCAATGCGCCCACCATATCGCCGTACAATGTGCAGTACCCCACTGCCATCTCTGACTTGTTCCCCGTGGTCAGCACCAGTGCGTTGAATTTGTTCGACAGCGCCATCAGCAGCGTGCCTCGAATGCGCGGCTGAATATTCTCTTCTGTAAGGTCTTCGGCTCGCCCGGCAAAAAGTGGCGCCAGCGCGTGATTAAAACCCGCGAAAATCTCGCTGATGCCAATGGTCTCAAATCGAATGCCAAGATTCTCTGCCAGGCGACGGCTGTCATCCACAGATCCCTGCGATGAGTAAGGGCTGGGCATACCCACGGAAAGCACGTTTTCAGGCCCAAGCGCCTCGGTTGCAATCGCCGCCACAAGTGCTGAATCAATGCCGCCAGAAAGCCCGATGAGCACTTTGCTGAATCCGCACTTCCGCACATAGTCACGCGTTCCCAGCACCAGCGCCTTAAATGCGGCCTCATTTTCGTCTTCAGATGGTGCGGCAATCGGTGCTGCATTGAAAGGATCGACAAGAACAAGATCGTCAGCGAACGATGCAGCCTGCGCCACCAGTTCACCTCTGGCATTCACCGCAACGGAAGAGCCGTCGAAGATGAGGCTGTCATTGCCACCCACCTGGTTCACCATCACCACAGGAATCCCATCGCGTCGCGCAATAGCGGAAAGCATCTGCCGCCGCACGTCGGGTTTGCCATGCCAGAAGGGCGAAGCCGAAATATTCAGGTGGATGGCGGGCACCTGCCGCATCAGTTCTTCCATCGGATCAATCGAATAGAGCGGATGCTTCCAGAATTGCTTATCGTTCCATGCGTCTTCGCAAATCGAGATGGCAACCCGAAGTCCATCCAGTTCCACCACCTTCTGCGACTCCGCGCGGCGAAAGTAGCGCTGCTCGTCAAAGACATCGTAGAAAGGCAGCAGGCGTTTGTGTTGCTCCAGCAGAACCTGTCCACCATCCAGCAATACCGCGGCATTTACTGCGGGCTTGCCTGAACCGGCCGGCGCAGGCAACGCGGTGCCGATCAGAATAGCGGTGGTCAGATCCTTGGTCGCTGCGGAAAGCTCATCCAGAGCGGAACGGCAACGCGCAAGGAATGCCGGCTTCTCCAGAAAATCGGCAGGTGGATAGCCGCACAGCGCAAGCTCGGAGAAGACTGTAAGCCGCGCGCCACCGGCTGCTGCTTTCGTTGCAGCAGCAAGTATCTTTTCCAGGTTGCCGGTGAAATCACCAACGGTTGGGTCAATCTGGGCGAGCGCAATCTTCACACAATCAGTTTAATGGAGCAGGCGCCATTCAAGAATCCGTCCGCAGGCACGCTCCAACGCCGGCCATGCAAACGTCCTCTCGCGCGCCTTCCTTACGTGCCCGTTCCGGAAAGCACCACGCCAAAGGTTCGGATTATGATTTTGAAGTCCAGCCAGATACTCCAGCTCTCAATATAGGTAACGTCCAGTGACACATAGCTGTCGAACGAAGGGTCGCGGCGTCCCTGTACCTGCCACAGACCTGTTACGCCCGGCGTCACATCCAGACGGCGCAGCTGGTCCAGCTTGTACTCGCGCACTTCAGAAGCAATCGGCGGACGCGGCCCAACCACGCTCATCTGCCCGAGCAACACGTTGAAGAACTGAGGCAGTTCATCCAGCGAATACTTGCGCAATATTCGGTCCACGCGCGTAATGCGCGGATCGTTAAGCGCCTTGAACGGCACCCCGTCGCGCTCATTCAGATGAGCAACTTCCTCGCGGCGGCTCTCCGCATCTTGCACCATGGTGCGGAACTTGATACAGCGGAAGACGCGCCCTTTCTTGCCGATGCGCTCTGAAAGATAAAAGACCGGACCATTTGAATCGAGCCGGATGGCCAGCGAGATGAGCAGCAGAACCGGGCTCAGTAGAATGATCGTGAACAGCGAGAACACAATATCGAAGCCGCGTTTCAGCAGCAGCGCGACTTCCGGCACATGCCCGCGATGCAGTGGAATCGTGGGAAATTGTCCCACATATTCAATCGGCGTCGGCCATGCAATGCCGTCGTATAAATCAGGAACTACACGCAGATCTACGCCATACGCCTGCGCATGCTGAAAGACCTTGTGGATCAGTTCGCGCTCGCATGGCGCTGTAAAAAAGATCTCGTCGATAAAATGCTTGCGCGCCTGATCGAAGAGCGTATCGAACGATCCCAGAACATCCGCCTCCGTTTGGGCCACTGCGCCAGGTGCTGCAACAAACTCCTTAAAAGTGTAGCCCTGGTGGCGAATGCGATCCAGATGCTGACGCAGCGCATGCGCCTCGTCTCCGGTACCCACAATCAGTGCGTTGCGCGTATCCAGTCCGCGCTCAAAGCGCCGGTAAAGAAAATAACGGCTCACCAGCCTTCGGGCGCACACGCCAACCGTCACCAGAAAAAACCGTGAGCAAAACGACGGTGCGCGAAATATCTTCGGCTCGAATCAGGTATAACGTCCCGGCCGGCAGCAGCCCCGCATTCAGACATGCTGCACGCTGAGCCTTTGCTCCAGCAGAAAATTTGGCAGCCGGGTAGGTTTGTACAGGTTGTGCCTGCGGCTGATCACGATGAGAGCAAGAGTAAAGACACAAAACAGCGCCAGCAACACTCCCAATGAGCGGCCATGGATCAAGCTGCCGTCAATCAGGGAGCGCAATCCCTCCACAGGTGAAATCCTGAACCTGTAGAGGATGGCAATCATCACAGAGCACAAAACGGTCAGAGCATCGAGCAACATGCCCAATTGCGTGGACTGTTGCGAGCCTCTTGAACGCGCATTCCCGGAACTTGCCTGCAACTCTTCCACATTGACAGCAGTTGCTCGTTCCCAGAAATTGGATGTTGCCATACGTACCACCTGAGTCAGCATCACGGCAAACCTCCTGTGTTCATTGCGGAGGTGCAAACCGAAATGAGGCCAATAACCGTAAAAATGCTGAGAACGTGCCGAAACTACAGGTCTCAGAAAATCACCCGCCTTAAAGCCGGCACACAATGGGAGAGAAGCAGCGCGGTGAGAATTTGCAACCCACGATGAATTAGCTAAAAGCTACCGATCTGGCCCTATCGTCCTATGTTCAAATTCGACGGACGTTTATCAGCAATTACGCTTAACTTGAACCTCTGCTGATTCCTCCCTTCGACGTTTGCTCGCTTTGGTCAACTTGAAATCAACCAATTGAATGGATCGAGAGAGCGTCTTGATGGAAACCACTCAATGAAACCAGTCACAGGAAGCTGCTCGAAAATTAAAAAAGCAAAGGAACAGTTTTTATGCAATTCACTGATAGAAGGACATATTTCTTTACAACTTCCCTTCAGAATTGCGCGACGACAGGTTGAGAAGCAATGGAAAAGCTACGGAAGTCCATTTACTACTCTGACACCTGTGATATAGACATAGTACGGGGAATCGCGTTACGCGCGAAATTTTTTTTGACCTCCCTACGTGACCGGTATCACGTAGGCGTCATACTCCAGGAATCGCCTGATCTCCTCAACCCGCGAGTCCAAAAAACCGCGAAGTGGGCCAAAATAGGCTGCCCTCCCCTCGTGCAGAAACAGAACCAGATCCGCAAGCCGTTCGGCGAACCGCATGTCGTGTGTAACCACAATCGATGTAAAACCCAACTGGCTCTTCAATCGCTGAATCAGGTCGCCCAGCCGCCGTGCGATGAGCGGATCGACCATCGTTGTAGGTTCGTCGTAAAGCACGATTTCCGGTTGTGAAGCCAGCGCGCGCGCCATGGCCACTGCGCGGCGGCGTCCCGTAGAGAGGCTCGCCGGAAGATCGTTACGCACATCCTCCGCGCCAACCATTTCAAGAAGCGGATTCACAATTTGCGCAATCTGTTCGTCGTCTAAACTGCCCCGCTCACGCAGAGGGAACGCCACATTCTCAAACACTGTAAGCGAATCGAAGAGTGCGCCATTCTGAAAAACCATGGTGATATGCTGGCGCATTTCATTCATGGCATCTTCATTCAGCAGATTGATTTCCGTTCCATCCACACTGATCGAGCCCACCTCCGGGCGGAGAAACCCCATCAGAATGCGCAGCGTAACTGACTTGCCAACACCGCTTCGTCCCAGAATGCAGAGCGTCTGCCCCCGATTGACCTGGAAACTCACATCCTTCAGAATCGGCCGGTCATTGAGTGTGATCGAGACATGATTAAACGAAATCTTGGGCGGTGGAGCCGCGATGCCCTCTTCAAGCGGAGTTGGCGGTGAAACAACATGCGGAAAATCCGATCGATGCAGTGGCTCACTCATGCGCGTACGACTAGCTTAACCCGGATGCACAGCAGACCAGAGCTGTAATTTGCTCAAGATCGGCCGGCGCGTT
>JAGWSG010000118.1 GCA_028876335.1 Acidobacteriota bacterium | reverse complement strand
TAGTGCGCCTGTATCTGGCAGAGTGCGACGATACCGGCACGCCAATCGCGAAGTCACGGCTCGAATGAATGATTAACTAACCTTTTTGCCCCAGATGCGAAGGCAGGTAGGAACGCCGGAAATCCTACTAGCAAGGATCTGCACCGGCTGGAGGAGCGCACCTAATGCGAACAGCCCTACGTTGTAAGAACAGTTTAGGATGTTCTGGATGCTCCGACCCATCTTTGGCATCTCGGCGTTTCCTTCTCTGGTCACAGCAAACCCAGATGCCTCCATTGTCCTCCGGAGTGATGCTCTCGTGAAATGAATGGGGTGATAGGGAACATAGAACCCATCCCAGTATTTGCCAAAGAGTGCCGTTGCGCCACAGTCTAATGCAGGAACTTCGATAGCGAGCGTTCCCCCTTCTCGTAAGAGTCCGCGAAGCATCTGCAACATTGCAATGGGGTTGTAGCTGTGTTCGAGGACATGCCTACATAGAATTAAATCCCAGGCGTCCTTCCGAAGTTGGTCTTGAGGCAAGTATTGATCTGATTTCAGCATCAGGGGCGGGGAATCATGCAGATCACTGCCGCAGACCCTGCTTGATGAAAATAATTTCTGGAGGGCCAGTGTGAACATACCGTCGCCACAACTAAAATCAAGTATCGAAGTTGGTGACAGGCCGGAAGCGAAAGCTCGCACATCCCTCTGCGCGGCTATGAATTTCACTCGCGCCATTGTATCGGAGCTATCCGCTTGAAAGTCGTTTGATTGGCGGGACTCATAGAGGAATCGCGCGGTCGCTTCGGTCGGTATGGGTTCAGTAAATCCGACCCCGCACTCTTTGCACTGCCAAATCTCAAAGGTATGATCGCGAAACTTGCCAGACCCCAGCGCCCGCGTCCGCCTTGCCCGGAAGTTTGCGCAATCATGCCAAGGAAATTTGACCGGGTTTTTGGAAAAGATAACTTGCTTCATGCCCACACCCTCAATTGGGAGTTCAGAACACCACTACGCTTCACACCCAAGTTAACTCTATAGATAACATGAATTAACTCCTCATCCTCCTCGCCCAGCCCACCTTCTGCGTCTAGGGCTCTCCGGACTTCCGTTCATTCGACTTGTCCACTTGCAAAGGGTTTTACGAACACGACCCTATGCTTGCGCGATTATCCTCGGCGCTTGGCTGAAGCTGGTCAAGAGATTGTTCCGGTTTCCGATCGACCGATACGCGCCTTGTACTCGAGGCTAGTGTGTGGTTTTTCAAGTTGTAGTGATCGTTCCAAGCCTTCAAGTATCCACCTATTTGTTCCGCAATGCTGGAAGATCGGAAATGGTTGAGTTATTGCAACTATCAAATTGGTAAACGCGGGAACCTGGGGATTGAATTAGCTTGGAAGGACCGAAGTAGAGGCTGGCAATCTCAAAAAAGAGATGCACAATAAGTGGCCCATCTCCCCAACTTTCTCGGTCCCTAGAAGCGCCGGGTGCCCATCCAAAACGCGCAGCGGGGCGTAGCGTTTAAAAGTGGGATAGAAAAAGATCCGTGCCACCTGCCAGGGACCCTCGGGTGCGGCAGACGCTCGCTGTTTGCTCACGGGAGATTTGTGGTTCGTACCCTTCGCTGCGTAAAGGATGCGGCACCCAGATTGTGGATTTGGGAAGAGTCGTAGCCGGGAAGGGGGTGCCACCCGCCGTGGAGAGAGTCGATCTAGCCCATGTCCCCACACCAGGGACATGGGGCACCCGGTCACCTACCAAATGGATTATCCGAGAGTGTAAATCACGTTGAAGGTGGTTTCGACTTCGACGGGCTCTCCATTGAGCAAATATGGCTTGTAGTGCCATTGAGAAACTGACCAAAGTGCAGACGCAGCCAATGATGGCCACGGCGTCTCGACAATTTGAAGGTCGTGTACCACGCCGTCGGGGCCAATGATTCCGCGCAAAACCACCCTGCCTGATACCTGGGCATCTTTGGCATCTTGTGGGTAAATTGGCACAACCGTTTTCAAGTTCATGCCATTTGAAATCTCTGAAGTGAGCTGAACTTTATCCGTGGTCACGGTTGTTGCATTGGGAGGCGGCGTCAGTACGGGGGCAGACGTAGTAATGCCCTCAATAACATCTACGCTCGCTGTAAGGATCTTACGTTTGCCTCCGAAGATCGTAATTTCACGAGGCAGGTAATGGTCTTGCACTTTCACGATTTTGTTGTATTCAATTCCAAGTGATCCCCATGAATATTCGATTCGAAGGATCGGGCTACCCTCGTCAAAGCAGTAGGTTGGAAACAGCCCCAACGGCACAATTTGCAGGTGGCCGTTCAAAGGCATTTTTGGAATCACTTTGATGCAATCCAGTTTGATTCCGCCAATCTTGAGATCTTGACGCTCCAGCCTGTGATTTGGAGGATCAAGTTCGGCCTGGTTTGGCAACGGAGTCAAGAGCGAAGATTGCAACGCGTATTCGAAATATTCGAGCGATCCTTCGTCATGGATGGCGTGTTTACCGTCTGCTGTGTGCCAGTCGGAATGCACCGCACCAGGGCGGTTCCAACTGTTCCGGTGTACCTTCGGCGAAACCCAACAGTGCTCGTACGTTCCCTGGCTGGTGGGCTTCGATTCCAGATCATAGAGCTGATAGGCTGCCTTCATATGCCAGGGCCTCAGGGGCGGATCTTCAAAATTGTAGGCAGGCGCCGCAGCGCTAAAGAAATCCTGAGGCTTATGAAGCTTGGTTAGCAACGGCTGATTCGATGCTTGACCCAGTGCCAAATAACTAGTAGTTAGCGCAGGAGCTGCAAGTAATTTGAGCATTCGACGGGAAGAGTAACATAACCCGTCGAACGCGCAGTGTTGTTCACAGCATCAGGAACAGCGAAAAGCTAACTCAATCCACGCGAGGCAACGAATACGCGGGCAGAACGCCGTATTCGGCGGCTTTGCGGAAGAAGCAGCGCATGGCTTCTATGCAGTCGTCATCCAATATGTAGTGGATGTTTTCGGTGAGGTAGGTCTGGATGGTTTGAGCGGAGAGGGGCAGGCGCGCAGACCACTCTTTGACCAGGGCCGGGATGTTCTGGAGGCCGTGATCGCGGGAGGCGATGAGGTCTGCGGCGACGCTTTCATCCGAAAAGCTGGGAGCTGCATTTGAGGGGCAGGCAATGCCCCAGATGGCGGAGACAAAGGGGAGACCGGTGAGGGTGCCCCATTCCTCTGCGAGGTCGTGGTAGACGAGCTCTTCTTCATGGCGTTCGTCGCGATTGGCGCGTTCCTCAAGAGCCATGAGCGCGGGGTCGCCGATGAGGATGGCGGCGTCAGCACGGTCGAGCATGTGGTCGAGGTCGG
The DNA here is from genome assembly GCA_028876335.1 of Acidobacteriota bacterium. Taxonomy (GTDB): domain Bacteria; phylum Acidobacteriota; class Terriglobia; order Terriglobales; family Acidobacteriaceae; genus Telmatobacter. The sequence continues at coordinate 30,445 of JAGWSG010000118.1, read as the reverse complement.
CGCGCATGGGGAGGAATTCGGCGGCGGGGTTTTGCCACTCGTGAAAGAGGATGCGGGCGTGGGCGATGGTGGTGCGGCTGGCTGTGTCTGCCGCGACGGTGCGGATTTGGCTGAGTTGCTGGCGGGCGCGGCGGACGAGAAGCAGCGAACGGACGCGGCCTTTGGAGGCGATGGTGCAGCCGGGGAGCACGCGCAGGCAGGGTGTGGTGGCGAGCGATGCGATGGGGACGAGGCCGATGTCGGCCTGGCCGGTGGCGAGACGGTCGGCGCACTCAGAGGGGAGCATGTAGTCGAGGTGGTAGCGCTGGGCGAGCTGCTCGTCGAGGGGTGGGTGCTCGAAGTCCCACATGAGAGGTGCGGGATTGAGGAAGCGGATGGCGGCGATGCGCAGCTTGGGAGACGAGGGACTCACGCATTCTCAGAATAACAAGCACCTGCGGTGCGGCAGCCGCTCGCTTTTCGCTCGCACCATTGCGTGGAGAAGACGGCGCTTGCGCGTCATGAGGTGTGGATTCCTTCCCCAGTCCCTAACTGCGCGGGACCGGGGGCACTCAGCTCTCTCCGTCTGGCGTGATGGGTTTGCTTGACTCGGCTAGTGCAGTGCGGGTAATGTCAGCGCATTCCCTGGATCAAATGGTAGAGGTGTGCCCGAACCGGTTCGAAAAGAAGACCGGGAAGGCGCGAGGAGCTGGAACCCTTATGGAGTGGGTTCTGTGCGCCGGTGTGGCGGTGTGTGTGCTGCCGCTGGCGGCTGGATGGAGGGTGCGTGGGTTCGATTCCGACGATGGTGGAAGTGAGTGGTGGGGAGGCAAAGCCGGCTCTGAGTGAGGGCCAGCTTGCGTGGCTGGGGATGGCGTTGACGCCGGGGCTGGGGCCGAAGCGGATTATCGAAGCGGTGGAGGCGGTGAAGTCGCCAAGCAGGGTATTTGAGCTGGGGTTGACGGATCTGGAGGGGCTGCGATTTCCGGCACAGGCTGCGCAGTTCATTTTCGACGGCAAGGCGCGCAAAGCGGCCGAGGACGAGTGGGCGCGTGTGGTGGAGCAGCGCGGGACGATTGTGACATACGGTTGCGCGGCGTATCCCGAACGATTGAAAGAGATTTATGACCCGCCGCCGGTTTTGTGGGTGCGCGGGGATGCGGGCTTGCTGACGCGGCCGGGGATTGCGGTGGTGGGAACGCGGCATCCGACGCCGTATGGGACGGGGATAGCGGAGATGCTGGCCCGCGACCTGGCGGCGCGGAGGCTCATCATTATTAGTGGGATGGCACGGGGCGTGGATACAAGTGCGCACAAGGGCGCGCTTGCGGCGCGGACGCCGACGGTGGCGGTGTGGGGAACGGGCATCGACGTTGTGTATCCGAAGGAGAACCGCAGGCTGGCCGAAGAGATATTGGCGCTGGGCGGGGCGATTGTGAGCGAGGTGCCGATGGGGACGTTTCCGGCGCCGCAGAATTTTCCGAGGCGGAACAGGATTATCAGCGGGTTGAGCATTGGCGTGCTGGTGGTGGAGGCGGGTGAGCACTCAGGCACGCGGGTGACGGCGCGCTGCGCGGCGGAGCAGAACCGCGACGTGTATGCGGTGCCGGGGAATGTGACGAACAAGAACTCATGGACCCCCAACACGTTGATTAAGCAGGGCGCAAAGCTGGTGGCGACGTGGGAGGACGTGTGGGAGGATCTGCCCTCGGAGGTACGGCTGGAACTGGAGCGGCAGTCCGGTGTTGCATCCAAAGAAGAGCCGGCTGCATCTCTTCTACCCCACCCGGTTTTGCGGCCAGAAGAGCGGATGGTGCTGGATGCTTTGCGGGCCGATGCGGCTACGCAGATGGATGAGCTTCTGGAGAAATTGGAGACAGAGCTGACTTCTTCAGAGGTATTTACGGCGTTGTTTGAGCTGGAGATGGCGGGTCGGATCCGGTCGCTGCCGGGGAAGAATTTTGTGCGGACGATATAGGTGTCAAGGGGCAAGTGCGGCCGGACGGCAGAAAAAATATAGAGCGACCAAGGTTAAGGATAAGAGTCTCTTGCAGGTGTTTCAGAAGGGGCGGGGAACGGGAAAAGAAGGCGAGTGGAGTGGAAATCCTGCGGAAACCGTGTTAGGTTCCAATGTTCGTAGGTCATTTTTCGCCGGGCCCGGAATGGTACGGGCCGCCCCACCAACTGCGATGATGAAACGGATTGAATGCATTTGGCGTCCAACAGGCCAAGTGTGAGGGAGCAATAGAGAACAGAGATGGCAACAGGCAAATCATTAGTGATCGTCGAATCGCCGGCCAAGGCGAAGACGATTGAGAAGTATCTGGGCAAGGGTTTCGAGGTGCTGGCTTCGGTTGGGCACATTATGGATTTGCCTAAGAACGATATTGGTGTGGAGCTGAAGAAGCGTACGTTTGAGCCGACGCTGATTGTGTCTCCTGGCAAGGAAAAGGTAGTTGCGCAGTTGAAGAAAGCTGCGGCTAAGGCGGATGAGATTTATCTGGCGCCTGACCCTGACCGCGAAGGCGAGGCGATTGCCTACCATCTGGCGATGCAGCTGGGCACGAGCGCCAAAGACAAGAAGAAGATTCATCGCGTGACCTTCAACGAGATTACGAAGAAGGCCGTGCAGGATGCGTTCCAACACGCACGGGATGTGGACCAAAACCTGGTGTATGCGCAGCAGACGCGGCGCGTGCTGGACCGGCTGGTGGGGTATCAGATTTCGCCGCTGTTGTGGGACAAGGTGCGGCGCGGGCTTTCTGCGGGGCGCGTGCAGACAGTGGCTGTGCGGCTGATTGTGGAACGCGAGCGCGAGATTGGCGCGTTCAAGCCGGTGGAGTACTGGACGATCGATGCCGTGCTGCAGACGCCGAAGACCGGTGTGCAGACATCGCAGCCGGAATACTTTACGGCGCGGTTTGTCGGCATCGACGGAGAACGTGCGTCGGTTGAGACGGTCAGCGCTCCGGCCGTGCCCAATGAAACGATTGCGCGCGAGATTGTTGAGGCCTCAACAAAGGCGCAGTGGGTTGTGCGCGGGGTGGAGAAGAAGGAGCGCAAGAAGTCGAGCCCTGCTCCGTTTACGACGAGCTCTCTGCAGCAGCAGGCAGCGGCGAAGCTGGGCTTTAATGTGCGGCGGACAATGGGCGTGGCGCAGCGGCTGTATGAGGGAATCGATCTGGGCGCGGAGGGCACGACCGGCCTGATCACCTACATGCGTACAGATTCAACGCGCGTTGCGCCGGATGCGATTGCGGCGGCGCGGGAATTTATCGGCAAAGAGTTTGGCGCAAGTTATCTGCCGGCGCAGCCGAATACGTTCAAGTCAAAGAAGGACGCACAGGATGCGCACGAAGCGATTCGTCCGACGGACCCGTCGCGTCATCCAGACCGCGTGAAGCAGTATTTGACGAGCGAACAATTGAAGCTGTACCGGTTGGTCTGGCAGCGGTTTATTGCATCGCAGATGATGCCGGCGCTCTTCGATGTGACGACAGTGGACATCGATGCGGTGAATGGCAAGCGATACAACTTCCGTATCTCCGGTTCGCAGGTGAAGTTTGACGGATATCGCCGTCTTTATCAGGTGGAGGATGAGGAGGACGTCATCCTGCCTGAGATTCCCAACGGGTCAAAGCTGTCTCTGGCGACTCCGGAACAACTGCGGAAGCTTGCAGAGATTGATCGCAATGAAAAGCTGGAGCGGGCGCGGCGGAAGTACGCGACGGACATTGCGAAGATTGAGGCGAGAAATGAGCGCGCGGAGGAGGGTGGAGAGCTTGAGCCAATTCCTTCGTTTGAGGAGCCGAAGATCGAGCTGGCGATGCGGCCAGGTGCGGTGGACACGGTGCAAAAGTTTACCGAACCGCCACCGCGCTTCAATGAAGCATCCCTGGTAAAGACCCTGGAGGAGAAGGGGATTGGCAGACCTTCTACTTACGCGTCGATCATCAATACGATTCAGGATCGTGAGTACGTGACCAAGATTGCCGGGCGGTTTTATCCGACGGAGATTGGCATGGTGGTGTGCGATCTGTTGGTGAAGAATTTTCCGTACATCTTCGATGTGGCGTATACGGCGCGGCTTGAAGAAGAGCTGGACGATATAGAAGACGGCAAGGAGCAGTGGACCGATCTGCTGAAGGGCTTCTACGGCTATTTTGAGGAAGAGCTCATTGACGCCAGTAAGAACATGGAAAACATCAAGCGGATGGAGACGATGACCGATGAGAAGTGCGAGGTTTGCGGATCGCCGCTGGTGTTGAAGTGGGGCAAGTTTGGGAGTTTTTACTCCTGCTCGAACTTCAGCAAGAAGAAACCGATGGCAGTGGCGGTGGGGCCGTGGAAGAAGGACTCCGATGCGGTTGTGAAGAAAGTCACGGGCGAGCTGAATTTTCCCATGACGGTGCGCGCAAAGGTGGACGACTCGGACGTGTTCTCCAGGGAAGTGAAGAACGTGCGGGAGCTATCTGCAGCCATTGACGATGCGGTGGTAGATGCTGCGGCCAAGGGCAAGAAGATAAGCGTGGAGCAGTGGAGCTGTGATTTCACAAAGGAGAATTTTGCCGCGAAGCCGGATCTGAATACGCCAGAGGGCCAGGAGGCAGGCGAGCAGGAAGAGTACTGCGATAACTGCGGACGCGTGATGGTTTTGAAACGCGGCATTTTCGGGCCGTATATGGCATGCCCTGGATTCAACGACGATCCGCCGTGCAAGACGATTCGCAAGTTGAGTTCAAAGCAGCAGCAGAAGCAGAATGCTCCGCAGCCGACAGGCGAAAACTGCCCGGTGTGCGGCAAGGCCCTGGTGCTGCGGCAGGGCGCGTATGGCGAGTTTGTGTCGTGCTCGGGTTATCCGAAGTGCAAGTACATCAAGCAGAATTTGATTGAAGGATTGAAGTGCCCCAAGTGTGGCGTAGGCGATATTGCCGAGCGCAAGGCGCGGCGCGGCAACGTCTTCTGGGGCTGCACGAACTATCCGAAGTGCGACTTCACGTCGAACTACAAGCCGGTGGCGCAGCAGTGCCCGGAGTGCAAGAGTCCTTATCTTGTGGAGAAGGTGCTCAAGTCCGGCATCTATCTGGAGTGCCCGAACAAGAAGAAGAGCGCCGAAGAGGAGGCAGCGGCAGCGAAGAAGCGCGCGAAGAAGGGTGCACCGGCCTCGGAAGAAAAGGCGACCGTAGTTTGCAGCTATTCGAAGCGCATTGGCGATGCGCCACCGCCGCCGACGGCCGAGACTCATGGGCCGGTGGTGGAGAAGGACGAGCTGCAGCCGGTGTAAATCACTTGGCGCCGGTGTATGCACCGGCGCACCCGCATCCTTTACCATGAGCAACGGAGACACTCATGGAACGGATGCTTGCAACACCTGCCGATGCCGATATTATTCTGAAGCTCTATGAATTGCGTCGTGAAGATGTAATGCGCCAGGCACGCGCCTGGATGCTGATGGAATTCTGGCCTGACACGGTGGAAGATTTTTTCGCAGTCGCCGGGAATTTTCGCGACCCTCACAATGCGTGGTTTCGCCAGGTGACGACCTACTGGGAGATGGCGGCGGCCATGGTGCTGCATGGCGCGGTTTCTGCCGAACTTTTTGTGGATTGCAATGCCGAGGGGTTCTTTATCCTGGCGAAATTCGCGCACATTCTGGATGAAATTCGCGAGCGCAATCCCATGTTCATGGCGAAGACGTCAGAGCTTGTGGATCGTTTTACCGCGGCGGAAGCGCGCTACTCCCTTGTTTTGAAGAATGTAAGTGCACGGCGAGAAGCATTGAAGAAGGCCTGAATAAGTCAGGCATTTTCCTTGATTGCATCAATGACCATTTCTGCCTTCCTTGTGCCGACCGGGTGTCAGGGAGCATGATAGGAGCGAAGCGCACACATGCGCTCCGGAGGTTTACATGAAGCGTATTGCAGCGATAACACTCTTGATTGCATCAGCAGCCATGACAGCCAGCGCGGCTGATTCAGCCAAGTTGTCGGGATATATTTCCGACTCAATGTGCGGGGCCAAGCACATGGGAACCGGCGCGGCCTGCGTAAAGCAGTGCATCAAGAACGGCATGAAGCCTGTTTTTGTGGACGAAGCGAACAAGCAGGTCTGGTCGATCGAGAATCCCGATGCTGTGAAGGACTTCTATGGCGACCATGTTGCCGTGACGGCGAATGCGAACTCAAGCAATAAATCTGTCGTAATCGAATCGATCAGCATCAAAAAGTAAGAGAAGAGGTTCCGGTCGCATTTGGGAACTCGTTCTCGGAATGGATTTTCTGCTAGTGTCATATTGATTTTTTCCTTTGCCGCGCCGGCCGGCGCCGGCAAAGGATAAATCTGTGAACGAAGACGGGACGAGCTGATGGCTAAAGCAATCTGGAACGGCAAAGTGGTTGCGGAGAGTGATTCGACTGAGGTTGTGGAGGGAAATGTTTATTTTCCTGAATCGAGTCTGAAGCGGGAGTACTTCCGCTCCAGCAGCACTACCTCTACGTGTCCGTGGAAGGGACAGGCCCGGTATATGAGCCTGCTCATCGACGGTCAGGATAATCCTGATGCAGCTTGGTACTATCCCGACCCCAAGCCCGCTGCGCGCAAAATCAAGGGCTACGTTGCCTTCTGGCGCGGCGTGGAAATCGAGAAGTAATTCCAATAGGCAAGTTTTGGAGCGTGCATGCGCCTGACAACTGCATGGGTGGTTGTGACGTTGGCATTGTCTCTATCGGCCTGTGGGCATCGGAACGCGGCTACGATGAGTTCTCAGGTGGCTCCTACGCTCACCGGAGATGCGGCGCATCCCGCTTTCACGCATGGATGGGTGGATACACGGCTCTACTTTGGCCTGGGACCAGCGGATGAACCGTCCAAGGGTGTGAGCGAGGCGCAGTGGCGCGCGTTCCTGGACAAAGAAGTGACGCCGCGCTTTCCAGCGGGACTGAGCATCGTGGATGTGTACGGGCAATGGCAGGGGAAGGGGCAAGACAAGCCCGAACGCCTGCGCTCAAAGATGCTGATTATCGACTACGAGGACAGCGCGGAGAATTGGACGAAAGTTGACGCCATTCGTGCAGCGTGGAAAAAGATGACGGGCGACCAGTCTGTGATGCGCGTGACCGAGCCTGTGGATGTTTCGTTCTGAGTCGAGCGGCAAAGCCCTTTCCAAGAGTTAACTTGTGCAGCCAACGTCATTGAACAGGCAGGCTATGTGTTGCACCCAATTTGCAATCTCACTCGGCGCGGGTGTGCAGGGGATCAGTAGGCCTGCAGTTGATCGATGGGCAGGCGCACGCGGAAGCAGGTTGAGCCGGGCTCAGAGCGCACGCTCATATGACCCCGATGCTTGCGCACGATGCGCATGGCATTATCAAGTCCGAGTCCAAGACCCTGACCAGGCGGCTTGGTGGTAAAGAACGGCTCAAAGATCCGATCCTGCAATTCTTCGGGGATTCCCGGACCTGTATCCCATATCTCGATGAGCAGCATTTCAGCTTCCCGCTTGCAGGTGAGTCGTAGAGTTCCTTCATTGCCGAGAGCATCGAGTGCGTTTTCAATGAGCGCAGTCCATACCTGGTTGAGTTCACTGCCATAGGCGCTGATGCGCGGCAAATCAGGTTGATAATCGCGGACTACGGATACTGCGCTGAGGCGCGATTGAAGCATTTGTACGGTGGCGTCGAGTCCGGTGGGGACATCGATCTCCAGAATCGGCGCGCGGTCCATGAACGCGTACGACTTCACGGCACTGATGAGATCGAAGATGCGCGAAGTGGAGTGAAGCAGGGTATCAACCGAGCGCGTTGTGCGCAGAAAACGCGCGAAATATTCAAGCGCCACGCCGGCGGCTTCAGCACCAATATCTTTTTTGAGTTGCTCAAGATCATCAACGCTGACATTTTGTTCCGCAACCTGGGATGCAACTTCCCAGGCATTCTCACAGGGCAACTCTGAAAGCCAACGATGCAGTGCTTCTTCACAACCAATCAAAGCATTGGCATCCGGCGGGTTGGTAACCTGCGGCCGGCTCAGGACGCGCTGCTCCCAATCAGTGAGCGCGCGGACCTGCGATTCATTCAAGCAGAGATTCAGGAACTTGAAGCGATTACTGCGATTGGCGCGCAACTCAGTCATCAGGCTGGAGGCCGCACGTTGCGCGGCGGACGCGGGATTGTTCAGCTCGTGTGCAAGATTGCCGGCGAGCTTGCCGAGCGCACTCAGCTTCTCCGACTGCTGCTCGATGCGTGTCACTTCGCGCACGCGATCAAGCAAAGTGGACACGACGCGTTGCGTCATGGTGGGGATAGCCTTAAGCATCTCAGCGAATTTGGACTGATGAATGAGCAAGACCCACACTGGAGAAACAGCGAACCCTTGTCCGCCTGAAAATTTCATGCGCGAAAAAGGAAGCAGCCCTGTCATTTGCCCCGTGCGGCCAATAAAAAGCGTGGAGCCGCCGGGACGATCACGACGAACATGGATTTCGCCTTTGAGAATGAGCATCATGCGGTCCGCAGGTTGTCCGTCTTCAAAGAGCACGTCGCCCGGCTGGGCCACAATTTCCACGCCATTGCGCGCCAACCAGAGACGATCTTCGAGCGGGAGGCCCTGCAACGGACCGATGCGGTCGAGTGCCTCCGCAATTTTTTCATGCGGTGTGGGGCAGGCAGGAGAAGTCAGCGTGGGGGCAAGCATTCTGAGCCTCCGGGAAGTTCCTTCAGAATAGCTGATTCAGCTGTGGAAGGGGGTGATAGTTCAGTGGCGAGCGTGCCGAGGCAGATTTGCAAATGGTATGATGGGGCGTTTTTGGGAATCTACAGGAGTTGTCATCCATGCGAAAGATCTTTGCCGTATTTGCTTTGTTTATCGCCCTCGGTTGGCAGTTGAATGCGCAAACAACCTCATTGTGCCACTTCGATGCAAAAACGAAGGTTTTTCGAATGGATGGAGGCAATGTTTCCTATGTCTTTGGGGTAAATACGCGCGGCGAACTGCAACAACTCTACTGGGGCGGCAAATTAGGCGCGACGGATGATTTCCCGCAAGCGACGCCTATGCCGGGCTGGGCATCTTTTGATTCGTCATACACGAACACACCAGAGGAGTATGTGGGCTGGGGTGCGGGGCTCTATGTGGAGCCTGCGTTGAAGGTGACTTTTGCCGACGGCACGCGCGACCTGGTGCTGCACTATGACAGCTATAAGCTGACTCCGCATGGCGTGGACGTGGTTTTGAAAGACATCAAGCGCTATGTCTTTGTGATTCTCCATTACGAGATGGATCCGGCAAGCGGCATTCTTGCGCGTTCGGCGAATATTGTGAACCGCGAGCCGCAGCCAATCACCGTTGAACAGGCCGCGGCGGCGGCGTGGTCACTGCCGGCCGGGCACTACACCCTGAACTACCTGACGGGCCGCTGGGCAGGCGAGTGGACACTGACGCAGGAAACATTGAAACCCGGCGAGCGCGTGATTGAGAGCCGCCGTGGAAGCACCGGCCACCAGGCGAATCCCTGGTTCGCGATTCAAGCAGGTGGTCCTAACGACGAGCACGGCGATGTATGGTTTGGCGCGCTAGCGTGGAGCGGCTCCTGGCGCATTACGGTGGAACAAGATCAGTTGGACGCGATTCGCGTGACGGGTGGATTCAATCCGTTCGACTTTGGCTATGTGCTGCATCCTGGACAGCAACTTGATACGCCCATCTTTTACGGCGGATTCTCCGCGCACGGAATGGGCGGGGCATCGCGCCTGTTGCATCACTTTGAAATTGCGCACATTCTTCCGCATCGTGTGGGGGACGGCGATAATGCCGCACCCAAGCCGCGACCGGTGATTTACAACTCGTGGGAAGCGACGGGAATGAATGTAAGCGAAGCGAACCAGATGGCGCTGGCGGAAAAAGCTGCCGCGTTGGGTGTGGATCGCTTTGTGATGGACGACGGCTGGTTTGGCCAGCGCAAAACAGATCATGCGGGTCTGGGCGACTGGTATGTGAATCCGCAGAAATTTCCGCATGGATTGAAACCGCTTATCGACAAGGTGCACTCGCTTGGCATGGACTTTGGCCTGTGGGTTGAGCCGGAGATGGTGAATCCGGATTCCGATCTCTACCGCAAACATCCGGACTGGGTGCTGAATTTCCCGGGGCGTCCGCGCAGCGAAGAGCGCAACCAGCTTGTGCTGAACCTTGCACGGCCTGACGTGCGTGCATATGTGTTTGGCGTGCTGGACAAGCTTTTGACCGACAACGATATTGCGTTTCTGAAGTGGGATTACAACCGCAACTGGAGCGAGCCTGGATGGGACCAGTTGCCTGCGACTGAGCAGAAGAAGGTGTATGTTGCATTTGTCCAGAACCTCTACGGCATACTGGCCGAGCTGGAGAAAAAACACCCGAAGGTGGAGATTGAGAGTTGCTCGGGTGGCGGCGGTCGAGTAGATCTTGGCATTTTGAAGTACGCCGATGAAGTGTGGCCATCGGACAATACGGATCCCTTTGACCGGCTTACACAGCAGTACGGATTTACGTACGCCTACACGCCGCAGGTGATGATGGCGTGGGTGACGGACTCACCCCACTGGCTGAACAAGCGGTCGACATCCCTTGACTATCGCATTTTGAGTTCGATGGAAGGCTCGCTTGGCATAGGCGCCGACATCACCAAGTGGAATGACGAAGAGATGGCGACGGCCAAGCGTTTGATTGCCGATTATCACCAGGTGCAGAAAACGATTGTGCAGGGCGAACTGTACCGGCTGATCTCTCCGCGCAACGGCAGCGAGTTTTCTGCAAATGAAATGGTGAACCACGACAAGTCGCAGGCGGTGTTCTTCCTGTACATTCACTCCACGCAGGAAGGACGTGGATTCCCGAGGCTGAAGCTGCTGGGTCTTGATCCGAAGGCGGAGTACGCGCTGACGTCGATTCAAGGTGAGGCGGCTCCAGGTACGCCAACGACAGCGAGCGGCGCGTGGTGGATGAACCACGGCATCGATATGGGCGCTGATTTTCGTGGGGATTTCCAGGCGGCGGCGTTCAGGCTGGACAAGAAATGATTGCGGCTTAACTTTGCGGGATAAGTATTGAGGATTGCGATGAGCGAGGCAAAACGCGCTTCCAGAGCCTTTGCGCCTGCGCTTACCCTGCTGGTCCTTGTTATCGTCATCAATTACGTGGATCGCGGAAGCTTGTCACTGGCTGCACCATTCATCAAGAAGGAGTGGGGCCTTTCCGATACAAAGCTGGGTATCCTTCTTTCTTCGTTCTTCTGGTCGTACACGCTTTTGCAGATTCCTGTTGGCTGGTTTTGCGACCGGTTCAAGGTCACTTATGTACTTGCCGCAGGATTTCTGCTGTGGTCGGGAGCCATGGCCGCATCTGCGCTGGCAACCGGATTTGGCCTGTTGCTGATGATGCGGCTGTTTCTTGGAGTGGGAGAATCGGTGATGGTTCCGGCCACTTCGAAGATTTGCGCGGTTGGACTGCCAGAGGAGGCGCGCGGGCTGGCTAACGGCTTCATTATGGCAGCCATGCACTGGGGCGTTGCAATTGGCACGCTGGGCGGCGGGTTGCTGGTGGCGAACTACGGCTGGCACATGGCGTTTCTGATCATCGGGCTGGCGAGCCTTTTGTGGCTGCCTGCATGGATGCGATGGAAGCCTGCGGCGGCGGCATCACCCGTTGCCAAATTGCCGCAGCCTAGGATGATGACGATTTTCAGTAAACGAGAATTCTGGGCGGCGAGCATTGGGCACTTCAGCGGGAACTACTTGCTTTACTTTTTGCTGACATGGCTGCCGACATACCTGATTCGCGAGCATCACCTTTCCACCGCGACGATGGCGTTGGTTGCTAGCGCGATCTGGGCCGTTGATTCGATCACGTCCATCCTGACGGGGTGGATTGCGGACCGATGCATTGTGGGCGGGACGAGTGCGACGAAGGCGCGGAAGATTGCGATGTGTATTGGATATCTGGCGTCTGGCATGTCGCTGGCAGGCCTGGTCTTTTCAGATGACCGCACGTATTGGATTTGGCTGGGTTTTGTGGCGATTGGAAGCGGCATTGCGAATGCTGGCACATTTGCTTTCTCGCAGACACTGGCTGGGCCGCGTGTTGCAGGGAAGTGGGTGGGCATGCAGAATTTTGTGGCGAACATAGCCGGCGTGACAGGCCCTGCGCTGACGGGAGTTCTGGTGGACAGGACAGGCCACTTTGGCGCAGCTTTTGCTGTGGCAGCCGGCGTATCGATTGTTGGCGCACTGGCGTGGGTGGTGGGCGTGCGCAAGCTGGAAGAGGTGGACTGGAATCTGCCTGCACTCAACCTGGCAGCGGCTGAAGCGGAATGAAAAAGCCCGGCGAAATGCCGGGCTTTTCATGGAGCGGAATGAAACACTAGCGGGTCTTGGCGACTTCTTCCACGGTGACCGGATCGAGGAAGGGCATGGAAGCGCGGAGCTTCTTGCCGACAATCTCGATTGGATGTTTGGCTTCGGCTTCGCGGAAGGCGAGGAATTCCTTGCGGCCGGAGTTCTGGTCTGCGAGGAAGCGCTTGGCGAAGGTTCCGTCCTGAATGTCCGTGAGGATGCCCTTCATTGCCTTCTTGCTCTCCTCATTGATGACGCGCGGGCCGCTGACGTAGTCGCCCCACTCCGCCGTGTCAGAGATGGAGTAGCGCATGTAGGCGAGGCCGCCGCGATAAATGAGATCGACAATGAGCTTGAGCTCGTGGAGCACTTCGAAGTAGGCGCTCTCGGGCTGGTAGCCTGCTTCTGTCAGCGTTTCATAGCCTGCCTTGATAAGCGCGCTGACGCCGCCGCAGAGAACGGCCTGTTCGCCGAAGAGGTCGGTTTCGGTCTCTTCCTTGAAGGTGGTTTCAAGCACGCCTGCACGGGTGCAGCCGATGCCCTTGAGATAGCTGAGAACCAGCGCATGCGAGTCGCCGCTTGGATCCTGGTGGATGGCGATGAGGCCGGGGACGCCGCCACCTTCCGTGAAGACTTCGCGCACGCGATGTCCGGGAGCCTTGGGCGCTGCCATGCCGACGTTGATTCCTGCGTCTGGCGAGATGGTTTTGAAGTGGATGTTGAATCCGTGCGCGAAGAGGAGCAGCTTGCCTGCGCTGAGGTTTGGCGCGATTTCTTCGGCGTAGAGCTTGGCGGCAGTCTGGTCGGGGACAAGAACCATGACCACGTCTGCCCACTTGGTGGCGTTGGCAACGGTGTCGACTTCGAGGCCCGCCTTCTTTGCCTTCTCAATGGACTTGGAGTTGGGTGCGAGGCCGACCTTCACCTGCACACCTGAGTCCTTCAGGTTGAGCGAGTGTGCGTGGCCCTGCGAGCCGTAGCCGATGATGGCGACCTTTTTTGCCTGGATCAGTGAAAGGTCAGCGTCGTGATCGTAATAAGTCGTAGCCATGTTGTTCCGTCTTTTCCTTTTCTGGTGTGCGTGAATCGTTGTGGTGCGGAAATTGAATTCTGTGCGTTGCGGCAGGAGGGGATTACCATGCGCGATTCTGTTGATTGCGTGACTCTTCCATTGTCGAGCCTTACGCCGTGTAACCGCAATGGGCGCGCTCTAGTCGGATTCTCCTCCTGCGATTGCGCCGGCAACAACTTCCTCATTGCTTTTTGCGCCCAGGGCACGCAGCACGCCGCTGGTGTGATGACCGCGGCGCATGGTCATCTTGCCGCTGCGGCAGAGCTCGAGGATGCGGCAGTCGCTCGCTTTGAGAATCTCGATGAGGCCTTCAATCTTGCTTTCGACTCCAGTCATCTCGATCATGAGCGACTCCGATGTGAGATCGACAATACGTGCGCGGAAGACTTCCACAAGTTCAAAGACCTGTGAACGAGTTTGCGCCGTGACGGCAACCTTAATGAGAGCGAGCTCACGCGTCACACTGGGGGCCTGCGCAATATCATCGACGTCGACGACATTCTCAAGCTTGAAGAGGCTTGCGCGAATGCGATGGCTTGCTTCACCGGATGACTCGCAGACCAGCGTGAGGCGCGAGAGGCCGGGGCGCTCGCTGCCGCCTACCGTGAGTGACTGGATATTGATATTTAACCGGCGAAACAACGACGCGACACGCGTGAGCACGCCGGGAATGTCTTCAACATACGCAACAAATGTGTGCACCATAACTGCCTTTCCTTGATTGCCGTCGCAAGTGCGGCGCTATTCGTCTTCCGCTGTTTCAATGAGCGGGTTCTTCTTCCTGGGCCGCAGAATCATCTCGTGCAGCGCGCTGCCGGCGGGAATCATCGGGTAGACCGAATCAGCCTTCTCCACCAGAATGTTCAAGAGGAAGGGACCGTCTGTTGCACGTGCCTTCTCCACGGCTTCGTCGAGTTCCTTGCGTGTACGCACGGTGGCGCCTGCGATTCCGTGTGCATCGGCCAGCTTTACAAAGTCAGGGCTGACGAGTGGTGTGGACTGATAGTTGCCTTCGTAGAAGAACTCCTGCCACTGACGCACCATGCCCAGGTAGCCATTGTTGATGATGGCGATGTTGATCTTGATCTTTTCCTGCACGATGGTGGCGAGTTCGGCGGCGGTCATCTGGAATCCGCCATCACCGGCGATCACCCAGACTTCCTTATCCGGGCAGCCGAACTTTGCGCCGATGGCAGCGGGCAATGCAAAGCCCATGGTGCCGAGGCCGCCAGAGGTAACGAGGGTACGCGGCTTCTCATGATGGAAGTACTGCGCTTCCCACATCTGGTGCTGGCCCACGTCTGTAGCGACAACCGCATCGCCGCCGGTGAGCTTCCAGAGGTCGTGCATGACATGCGCGGCATAAAGGTGGCCGGAGTCTGGAATGTTCTTGATGTCGCGCACAGCAGACTCGCCCTTGCTGGCGTCAATGGTCTTGAGCCAGGCGGAGCCGTCGCGTCCACCGACGCGCGGCAACAGTTCTTCAAGCACGTTACGCAGGTCGCCGATAAGGCCAACATCAACCTTGACGTTCTTGTTGACCTCAGCCGGGTCGATTTCGATGTGAATCTTTTTCGCATTGAGCGCGTAGCTGGAGAGCGTGCCAGTGACGCGATCATCAAAGCGCATGCCGCATGCGATGAGCAGGTCGGCATTTTGGATTGAGTCGTTGACCCAGGCTTCACCGTGCATGCCCATCATGCCGAGGTTGAGCGGATGGGAGGCAGGGAAGCCTCCGAGGCCGAGCAGCGTGAGTGCCACGGGGATTTGAGCGCGTTCTGCGAGGGAGCGCACCTGCTCCATCGCGCCAGACTCCATGACACCGTGCCCGGCGAGAATGACGGGACGTTTCGAGTTGCGGATCAATTCGGCTGCCTTCTCGAGGCCAGCATCATTGAAGCCGAGCATGGGGTGCGGACGATACGGCTTGGGCTTTGCCGCTTCAAAGTCGAAGAGTGCCTTTGCCTGCTGCGCGTCCTTGGTGATGTCTACAAGCACAGGACCGGGGCGGCCGGATTGTGCAATTTGAAAGGCCTGACGCAGCGCAGGCGCGATATCTTCCGCGCGGCTGACCAGGAAGTTGTGCTTGGTGACAGGCAGTGTGATGCCGGTGATGTCGACTTCCTGAAAGGCATCTGTGCCGAGTACCTTGCTGGAGACGTTGCCAGTGATGCAGACCATGGGAATTGAGTCCAGCATGGCGGTGGCAATGCCGGTGACAAGGTTGGTGGCGCCGGGGCCGCTGGTAGCCATGGCAACGCCGACTTTGCCCGATGCGCGTGCGAAGCCGTCTGCCATATGCGCAGCGCCCTGCTCATGGCGCACGAGCACGTGATGGATGGGGAACTTGCGCAGCGCGTCATACACGGGCAGGATGGCGCCACCCGGATAACCGAAGACCGTGGTTACGCCCTCGCCTACCAGCGTGGCCCAGACGATTTCAGCGCCGGTGAGCTGTGTGGGTGTGGTGAGATGCGTGTTGTCCTGTTTGGTCTGCTTCGCCATGTTGATCTCCCTGCGGGGTTGATGCCCGCGCATTGTTTTCCAGTTCGATGAATGCGTTATGAAACTACGTTGCTACGTGGTTGCGCCCTTTGAAGCCGAAGTGACGCGATCGACATATTTGCGGAAGACGCCTTGCGGCCAGCGCAGCGGAGGAGGTGTGAAGCCCTTGAGCCGCGAAGCCATTTCTTCCGGAGAAATTTCAACATCGAGCGTGCGGTTGGCGATGTCGAAGTGGATGATGTCACCTTCGCGCACGGCTGCAATCGGTCCGCCGACAAATGCTTCTGGTGCGACGTGGCCTGCGGTGAAGCCGCGTGTTGCTCCGCTGAAGCGGCCATCGGTAAGCAGGGCGACCGTTGAGCTGAGATCGGGCATGCCGCTGATGGCTGCGGTGACCTGCAGCATTTCGCGCATGCCGGGGCCGCCTTTGGGGCCTTCAAAGCGAATTACGATGACGTCGTTGGGCTTGATCTTGCCCGCCTGGACGGCTGCGAAACAGTCATCTTCACAATCGAAGACTCGTGCCGGTCCGCGATGCTCGTAACGGCCTGCAGCGGCAATCTTCATCACGCAACCTTCCGGCGCGAGATTGCCTTTGAGGATGACGAGTCCACCGTTGGGCTTGATGGGATTTTCGAAGGTGTGAATGACGATCTGGCCGGGCGTTTCGACCGCGAGTGCGGCCTCTTCGGCAAGAGTCCTGCCGCTGATGGTCATGGTGGATCCGTCGGCGTGGCCGGCGTCAATGAGGCGCTTGGCGAGAAGGCGCGAACCGCCTGCTGCCTGGAAGTCCGATGCGACGAATTTGCCTGCGGGTGTGAGGTCGCAGATGAAGGGGGTGCGTTTGGAGATTACATCGAAGTCGTCGATGGAGAGCTCGATGCCCATTTCATGCGCGATGGCGAGCAGATGAAGAACGGCGTTGGTGGAGCCGCCGCTGGCCGCGACCGATGCGATGGCGTTCTCAATGGACTTGCGGGTGAGTATGTCCGACGGGCGACGATTCGCGCGTACGGCATCCATGAGGATGTGGCCCGCTTCGCGCGTTGCGGCGAACTTGTCTGCCGAGGTGGCCGGCACGCCAGAAAGCTGAATGGGTGAGATGCCGAGGATTTCGCCGCTCATGGCCATGGTGTTGGCCGTGAACTGGCCGCCGCAAGCTCCAGCGCCGGGGCATGCCGCAGCTTCAAGAGTTTCCAGTCCGGCGTCGTCGATTTTGCCGGCGGCGTGGGAGCCGATGCCCTCGAAAACATTCTGGATGGTGATGTCGACGAGCTTGCCGTCGGGGCCCTTGATTTTGCCGGGGGCGATGGAGCCGCCATAAAGCATCATGCCGGGAATGTTGAGGCGGCAAAGCGCCATGATGATGCCGGGCATGTTCTTGTCGCAACCGCCGATTCCGACCAGGCCGTCGAAGAGATTGCCGCGGGCAACGAGCTCGATGCTGTCTGCGATGACTTCACGCGAAACGAGCGAAGCCTTCATGCCCTGTGTGCCCATGGTGATGCCGTCAGAGATGGTGATGGTGTTGAACTCCATCGGCGTGCCGCCGGCTTCGCGAATACCTTCCTTGAGCGCCTCTGCAATGTCGCGCAGGTGCACGTTGCAGGTGCCGATTTCGGTCCAGGTGTTGGCGATGCCGATGATGGGCTTGTGCAGATCGTCCTTTTTGAATCCTGCGCCACGCAGATAGGAGCGGGCAGCGGCCCTGCTTGGGCCTTCAGTCAACGGGATACTCTGGCGCTTTCCTTCGATGGTCATGGGCTCACTTGAGTAGGCCGGTCTGCGGCTTTTGGCAGCCGGCCTTTTGTTTGTGCTGCGTTTTTCGTTGTCTCTACTACCGCGCCTTCAGCCAAGTGGCAGAGTCATGTTGCTTCTCGTACGCGTTGAGCGCGGCGACGTGGCGCAGGGTGAGGCCAATGTCGTCGAGTCCTTCCATGAGGCAGAAGCGGCGGAAGGGATCGACTTCAAAGCTGGCCTTGAAGCCATGTTCGTCGCTGATGGTCAGCTCTTCGAGTGAGACCGTCAGCTTATAGCCGGGGATCGTTTGCGCGTTCTTGAGAAGTTGTTCGACCTGCTCTTCGCTCAAGCGAACGAGAACGATACCGTTCTTTTGCGCGTTGGAGAAGAATATGTCTGCGAATGTTGGAGCAATGACGCAGCGGAAGCCGTAGTTCTCAAGCGCCCAGGCGGCGTGTTCGCGGCTGGAGCCGCAACCGAAATTCTTGCCGGCGATGAGAATCTTTGCATCCTTGTAGCGCGGATCATTGAGCACGAAATCGGCGACGGGTTTGCCGTCGGGTGTCTGGCGCCAGTCGAAGAAGAGAAAGTCGCCGTAGCCGGTGCGCTCAATGCGCTTCAGGAACTGCTTGGGAATGATCTGGTCGGTGTCGACGTTGGTGCGGTCGAGCGGCGCAGCAAGCGCTGTGAGTGTGGTGAACTTTTCCATTAGGCTTTAACCTCCTCACGCACTTCCCAATTGCGAATGTCGACGAAGTGACCGGCGATTGCAGCTGCCGCGGCCATTTCGGGAGAGACGAGGTGCGTGCGTCCGCCGCGTCCCTGGCGGCCTTCAAAGTTGCGGTTGCTGGTGGAGGCGCAGCGTTCGCCCGGCGAGAGAATGTCAGGGTTCATGCCGAGACACATGGAGCAGCCCGGTTCGCGCCAATCGAATCCAGCTTCCTTGAAGATGACGTCGAGTCCTTCGGACTCGGCTTGCGCCTTTACGAGCTGCGAGCCTGGAACGACCATGGCGTTGACGGTGCTTGCGACCTTGTGACCGGCGGCGATTTTGGCTGCGGCGCGAAGGTCTTCAATGCGTCCGTTGGTGCAGGAGCCGATGAAGACTCGGTCTACTGCGATCTTGTCGAGCGGAGTGCCTGCCTTGAGGTCCATGTACTCCAAAGCACGTTCGAAGCTCTTGCGGTCGAGTTCGTTCGATGCGGCGGCAGGGTCAGGAACGGCTGAAGTGACAGGCGCCACCATGCCGGGACTGGTGCCCCAGCTGACGTAGGGAACGAGTGTGGCTGCGTCGATGACGAGTTCGCGGTCGAACTTTGCTCCTTCGTCGGTGGGCAGCTTGGACCACTCGGCGACCGCCTTGTCCCAGTCCGCGCCCTGCGGGGCGAATTTGCGGCCCTTTAGATACGCGAAGGTGGTCTCGTCGGGAGCGATCATGCCGGCGCGTGCACCTGCTTCAATGCTCATGTTGCAGATGGTCATGCGGCCTTCCATGGAAAGCGAGCGGATGGCTGAGCCTGCGTACTCGATGACGCAGCCGGTGGCGCCGTCGGTGCCGATTTTGCCGATGATGGCGAGGATAATGTCCTTGGCCGTGACGCCGAGCGGCAGCTTGCCTTCGACCGAGATGCGGAAGGTCTTGGGTGTCGACTGAGGGAGAGTCTGTGTGGCAAGCACGTGCTCCACTTCACTGGTGCCAATACCGAAAGCAAGCGCGCCGAATGCGCCGTGCGTGGAGGTGTGGGAGTCACCGCAAACGATGGTCATGCCGGGCTTGGTGAGGCCGAGCTCGGGGCCGATGACGTGTACGATGCCCTGATTGCGCGAGTCGACGTCGTAGAGCTCGACACCGAAGTCCTTGCAGTTCTGGCGCAGCGTGGAAATCTGCTTGGCGGAGATGGGGTCGAGGATGTTGAGGCGGCCTTCGATCGTTGTCGGCACGTTGTGGTCGACGGTGGCGATGGTGCGGTCAGGACGGCGCACTTTGCGGCCGGCTATGCGCAGCCCTTCAAATGCCTGCGGGGATGTGACCTCGTGGACAAGCTGCAGATCGATGTAAAGCAGGGTAGGTTCACCCTTGGGCTCAACGACGGCATGCTGCTCCCAGACTTTTTCAAATAATGTTTTTGGTGCGGAACTCATTTATTGATCCTCAGATATTCGGTCGTGCTCGTTAAGCGTTCACCAGAATGGTCTTTACCATCTCGCGTACTTTTGCACCGACCTCAGGCGTGGAGAGTACGGTGTAGCCGTGGTCTTTACCACGGACAAGATCAGGTGTGCGGTAGCCCTGCTCGAGCATCTTGCGCACGGCGGTTTCAATGGCACCGGCTTCGGCTTCAAGGCCTGCCGAGTGGCGCAGGATGAGCGCGCCTGTAAGGATTGCGCCGCAGGGGTTGGCGATGCCTTTGCCTGCGATGTCAGGCGCGGAGCCGTGGATGGGCTCGTAGAGATTGACCTTGCCGCCGATGGTGGCCGAGGGCAGCATGCCGAGTGAGCCGGTGATGACGCCCGACTCGTCGGAGAGGATGTCGCCGAAGAGATTTTCGGTGAGCACCACGTCGAAGTCTTTGGGGCGATTCATCAGGTGCATGGCCATTGCGTCAACGTACTGGTGTTCGACTGTGACGTCAGGGAATTCAGAAGCGATTTCGTTGACAGAAGCGCGCCAGAGCTGCGAGGTCTCGAGCACGTTGGCCTTGTCGACCGAGCAGAGCTTTTTGCGGCGGTTCTGCGCGAGCTTGAAGGCGATGCGGGCCACGCGGGCCACTTCGTCACGCGTGTAGCGCATGGTGTTGAAGGCTTCGCCCTTTTCCTTGTTCCACTCGCGCGGCGCGCCGAAGTAGAGGCCGCCTAGGAGTTCGCGGACGAAAAGAATGTCTGCACCATCGATGACTTCAGGACGGAGCGGGCTGTTGGAGGTCAGCTCCTTGAAGGAGAAGCAGGGGCGCAGGTTGGCGAAGCCGCCGAGCGCGGCGCGAATGGCGAGCAGGCCGGCTTCGGGGCGTTTGTCGGGTGGCAGGGAATTGAACTCATTGCCACCGACGGCGCCAAGGAGAACGGCGTCAGATGCGAGCGCTGCGTCGAGTGTGTCCTTGGGCAGCGGCGTGCCGTCCGTGGTGATGGCGATGCCGCCAATGCGCTTGTAGTCGAACTCGAAGGTGTGGCCTCCGAGCGCAGCAATTTCCTTGAGCACTGCGACTGCTTCATTTGTGACTTCAGGGCCGATGCCATCACCGGCTGTGACGAGAATCTTCAGCTTCATTTTTGTGTTGTGTCTCCGCGGTTCTTCAATCAATAAGGATCAATCCAGCTCGCTAACCGGCACATTGCGGTTCTCTCGAATCTTGTCCGGCAGCAGGCCAATCAGGTCCTGGTCGTAAATGTTTTTCTTGCGATCGGCCAGCGCGACAAAGCGGTAGTAAATCTGCTGCAGCTCTTCGCGGTCTGGTGAGAAGCCAAGCTGCTCGAGCCTATGGCGCAGGGCGGCGCGTCCGGAGTGCTTGCCGAGGACCAAGTGCGTGCGGCTGACGCCAACGAGAGAAGGCGTCATGATTTCATAGCAGAGCGGGTTGGCCAGCATGCCGTGCTGGTGGATGCCGCTCTCATGCGCGAAGGCGTTGGCGCCGACGATGGCCTTGTTGGGCGAGGGCTTGAAGGTGATGATCTGGCCGAGCACTTCGCTGGTGGGGTAAAGATGGTCAAGCTTGATGCTGGAGGAGACACCGTAGCGGTCGGCGCGAACGTAAAGTGCGGCAGCGATTTCTTCAAGCGCGGCGTTGCCTGCGCGTTCACCGATTCCGTTGATGGTGCATTCCACCTGACGGGCGCCGTTCTGGATGGCGGCCAGTGAGTTGGCGACGGCGAGGCCGAGATCGTCATGGCAGTGCGAACTGAGGATGACGCCCTTTTCGTCGATGGCGGGAATGCGCTCGCGGACTTCTGCAAACATGCGGCCGTATTCCTCTGGCGTGGAGTAGCCTACCGTATCTGGCATGTTGATGGTGGTTGCGCCGGCTTCAACGGCGATGCGGACCATTTCGACGAGGAAGTCGCGGTCAGAGCGGGTTGCGTCTTCGGGCGAGAATTCGACATCGTCACAGTGTGACTTGGCGAGACGAACCGATTCGCCGGTTTGATCGAGCGCCTGCTGGCGGCTCATCTTGAGCTTGTATTCGAGGTGCAGGTCGCTTGAGGCGAGAAAGACGTGGATGCGCGCGCGGTCTGCGAACTGCAGTGCGCGTGCGGCCATCTCAATATCTTCTGTCTTGGCACGGGCAAGCGAGGCGATGCGCGGCTTGCGAATGGCTTGCGTAATGGTGGAGATGGCGGCAAAGTCGCCTTCGGAGGCCATGGCAAAGCCGGCCTCGATTACATCCACGCCCAGGTCTTCCAGTGCGTGGGCCATGGTCAGCTTTTCCTGCGTGGTCATGCTGCAGCCGGGCGACTGTTCGCCGTCGCGCAGTGTTGTGTCAAAAAAGACAACGTGATTTGAGCTCATGAGCACCACCTGCAAGGGAAGTTTCGTTCCTGCATATCTAGTTTCTCGCACAGGGGCTGTATAACGCAAAGTTATTATTGTTTTAATAACAATAAAAAATGATTATAATCCGGCTGAGGCAAATCCCTTGGAACTGAGCCAGTTGGAGACATTTCTGGCAGTAGCGGAGGAGCACAGCTTTTCCCGTGCGGCCGAGCGGCTGCATCGCACGCAACCGGCCGTCAGCCAGGCCATTCGCAAGCTTGAGGAGTCGGTTGGAGAGGCTCTTTTTGACCGCACAGCTCGGGATGGATCATTAACCGCTGCGGGCACGCTTTTGCGCGAATATGCGCTGCGCCTGCTGGCGCTGCGACGAGAAGCTTCCAGTGCTTTGGACGAGCTGAAGAGCCTGGAACGCGGGCAACTGCAGCTCGCCGCCAATGAGTACACGTGCCTCTATTTGCTTTCTGCCATCGACGCGTTTCGCCGCAGCCATCCGCATGTGGACGTAATTGTGCACCGCATGCTGGCGAGCCGTATTCCGCAGGAGCTGAATCTGCGCACGGTGGAAATGGGAGTGGTTTCATTCAGGCCGGACATTGCGCAGTTTAAATCGTGGGCAGTTTACGGAGACACGCTCGCACTTGTTGCAAGTCCCGCTCATCCTCTGGCAGCGCGGGAACGCGTGTCCATTACTGAGCTCGGAGAAGAGACCTTTATTGCGCACCACGTGACCTCGCCGTTGCGCCGAAAGGTGATTGAAACGTTCCAGCGTTATCGGACGCCGCTCAACATGCGGATTGAACTGCCGACCATCGATGCGATCAAGCGTTTTGTTGCAATGGGGAATGGCGTTGCGCTGGTTCCGAAACTCACTGTGGCCAGCGAACTCGAGTCTGGCGAGCTGAAGCGCATCATAGTGGATGAGCTGGAATTCAAGCGTGTTCTGCGGCTTTTTCACAGGAAGCAGGCAACGCTGAGCTACGCGGCGCGGGCCTTTCTGCAAACTGTGCGGGATCTTGCTGAAGAGCAGGGCCCACCCTTTTATTTCCACGCAGAACGGGCGGGATGAAATTGCCAAGCGCCCAATCGTATGCGCGCGCGTCTAAGCCAACAAGCAAATCGGGGCATGCCGGGGAGCCATAAGCCGTTCCGGCCATTTACAATGCAAGAGAGCGGCCGACGGGAGACCGGCGCGCCGAAACTTGACTAGTTTTCGTCGCCAGCCACTAGGTTAGGCAGTCGTGAGGTTCAGGACCGAATGAAGAAGATTGTGTTTATTGCTTTCCTGCTGGCCATTGGGGCGGCCGCAGGTCGCGCTCAGGAGAGCCGTCAGGACATCAGCCTGAGTGGTACGGCGTTAATCGAGCCCTTTACTGCATCCTCCACGAATGTGCAGGTGCATTCCACTACTGCCTATGGTGCGTTGCTGAGTTATCGCTTCATGCTTACGCCTTCCAGCGCGCTGGAAGCCAATTACGGCATCACATACCAGAACAAGCTGAATTACTACGTCAATCCAAACCACTATCAAGTGCCTGTTCGGACGCAGGAAATCTCCGCGGCATTTGTACGCAGCTTTTACTTCCGCAAGTTCAATCCGTTTGTGGAAGCCGGGCCCGGAGCGTTGATTTTGCTTCCCATCCGCAACTCGGGCCTGCAGAATATCGACGCCAAGCAGCAGACATTAATCGGCGGTCTTTACGGAGCGGGCATTGCGTACGAAATTAGCCCGAGCTTCGATATTCGCGCGGAATATCGAGGCTTCGTAACCAAGGTTCCAACTTTCGGCATTTCGCAGTTCACCACCAACAAGTGGTTTAATATTTACAATCCGACGATTGGTGTAGCCTACCATTTCTAGAGATTTTCCAGTGCGGCTTCCGAGAGTCCGGCCGCACAACGAAATCGGGGATGCGCTTAGCGCATCCCCGATTTGCTTTCAGCCCACTTTAATACCGGATTATTCGAGTCCTTCATGGTAGCGGCCCAGTTCCTTCACCATGGCGCAATGCTTGTGGAGAACATCTACGGCATGGTCCGCTTCTGAAGGCGATTGAATCTGGCAGTCCACATAAAAGACATATTCCCATGGCTTGCCATGTACAGGTCGGGACTCAATCTTGGTGAGGTTTGTACCCAGGGCAGCCAGTGCATTGAGCGCCGCAACCAGAGAGCCCGGCCGGTTTTCGACGGAAAAAGCGAGGCTCACCTTGTTGGCGGCAGGATCTGGAACGGCGTCCTCTGCGCGCTTAACGAGAAAGAAGCGGGTATAGTTTTCGGAATTGTCTTCGATATTTGCGTGAAGAATTTTTGCCCCGTATGTGCGCGCTGCTGCTTCACTGGCAATGGCTGCAGCCTGACGATCGCCTATCTCAACTAATTGTTTTACGCTGCCAGCGGTGTCGTAGAAGGCGAATGGCTCCATGTTGGGGTGCGCGGCGAGGAACTGCTTGCACTGTGCCAATGCAACCGGATGTGAGAAGACCCGCACCACGTCAGCGGCGCGGGTGCCGTAGATCACAATCAGATTGTGGCGGATACGCAGTCGAGTTTCGGCGACAACCGTTACGTCATGCGTCAGCAGCAGGTCGAAGTGTTCCGAGACGGAACCGGCGAGGCTGTTCTCGATAGGCAAAGCCGCGGCATCTACAGTTGCGGCTGCAAGAGCCGCAAAGACACCAATGGAATGGGAGAACGGCACCACAACGGCATCTGGGATCAGCTTGAGCGCGGCCTCATGGCTGAAGGCGCCAAGTTCGCCCTGAATGGCGACACGCGGGCCGGCGCCGGGCTGACTGACCGCCGCCGATTCCGGTTGCGGAGGGGTTTTTCGCCTGGTGCCGTACCAGAGTTCAACCGGCGATTCCTTGGCTGGTGTTTGAGCAGACATGGGCAACTTACCTGCGCAGCCACACGTCGGCGGCTACAAATACGAGAAAAACCATGGCGATGACGCCGTTCATGGTAAAGAAGGCCGCATTGAGCCTTCTCAGGTCATGGGGAGAAACCAGGGAATGCTCCCACGCCAGCAAGGATGCCACAGCAACAACGCCGAGCCAGCCGGCAATGCCGAAGTGAAACAAAAGGCTGAACCAGATGAGCAAACCGAGCATGGAGAGATGCATGATGCGCGCCGCCCAGAATGCGGCGGGAATGCCAAAGGATTGGGGAAGGCTGTGCAGGCCGACTTTGCGATCATGCTCAAAATCCTGGCAGGCGTAAAGTACGTCAAAACCGCCAACCCAGAGCATAACGGCTGCGGTGAGGACGAGAATGCGCGGGTCCAGCGAACCACGCACGGCGATCCAGGCGGCGGAGGGTGCGATGCCGAGAGCCAGCCCGAGAATCAGGTGCGACCAGCGCGAGAAGCGCTTCATGTAGCTGTAACCGAGCAGTACTGTTAGCACAACTGGTGAAAGATACAAAGTAAGCCGATTGAGCGCGGCCGCGGAGAGCACGAAGAGCACACCCATCAGCACGCAGAAACCCAGCACAAATTGCCGGGAAAGCAGTCCGGCTGGAATGGCGCGCGCGCTGGTACGGGGATTGGCTGAATCCAGATCCGCATCTGCCCATCGGTTGAATGCCATGGCGCAGGAGCGTGCAGTGACCATAGCAGCAAGGATCAGGAGGAGAGTGCGCATGGCGGGGGCACCATGCGCCGCAAGTAGCGTGGCGGTCAGCGCAAAGGGGAGAGCAAAGATGGAGTGCTCCCACTTGATCATTTCCAGAGTTGTGCGCGTCTTCGCCAGCAGCCCCATCGTCTCATGCCCCACCAAACAGTTTACTTGAGGCAGGGTGAAAAGGCGGAAGGTTGAGTCTTAGACGTCGACTTCTTCAACCGAATTCGCGAGCGGCAGCACCGTGTTCACGCGTGTGATCTTGAATAGGTCGAGGACGCGTGCAGTGGCGCCCGCGACTACAAGCTTGCAGCCGCGCGTCTGGCAGTGCACGTAGTGGTTCATAATGAGACCCATGCCCGCCGAGTCAAGATAGGGGACTTGAGAGAGATCGAAGATGGTCAGCTTTGTGGGAGATGAACCACGCAGATCGTTTTGAAGGTCAAACATGTTGCGCAGAGTGAGTGGACCGACGATCGAATAAATCGTCGTGCCGTCATTTTTCCCCTGCCTGCGAGTGGATGAAAGAGGCGAGTCTATTTGCATGGCCAGATAAGTGTAAGGAAAATTAGCGATTTTTTGTTTACATTTTTGTGAATCGCACAACTGGAGCGCGCGATACGCCTTGTCGAGCAGTTTTACACACAAAGAAATGCGGCCCCGAACTCCTTCCTAGTTCGAGGCCGCCGATTGCGGCCGAGAGTTTGTATGAGCTCCCCCTGGCCGCTCTAGCTATTTGCGAGGTTTTTCGGCCGGCTCATTCGCCACCTCCAAATAGTTCTTGACGCTGAAAACACCAGGAACCGTGTTGGCACGCAGACCTGCGGTGTTCTTGTCCGCCTGTGAATCAACCACACCGTAAAGCTCCACATGGCCGTTCTGCACCGAAATGCGGATTGGCCTTGCCGGGTTGAGCGCGTACTTGTTCAGCGACGGATAGCCATACACTGCACGTGCAACCGCCATGCGCGTCTGGTCGTCCATGATCGAAACCGGATCGACCTCGATATTGCTGATCACGTCCTTTACGCCGGGCGTTGTACTGACCAGCGCGAGAGCCGAATCGCGATCCACATAGGTGCGGGCATGTCCGCCCAGGGTTACAACGCCGTTTTGCACCTGTACGGAAATGGCGTTGAAGACATTGCCGAAACCAACGCGGTCATACGAGAGCTTTTCCGCGAGCTTGGCCTGCAGGTCGTGGTCGCTGATGGCTGGGCTGGTCACCTGAATCAGATTGCGCACAGCTGAGATGCCCTTGGCCTGCAAGACACGCTTCTCTGCATCTGCCTTGTACTCATACAGACTTACTGTTCCGCGCAAGGTAGCAATGCCGTTCTCCACCTGGACTGTGACATGTCCGAAGCGATCCTTGTTCAGTTTGGCTTCTGCCGCGCGCGCGACCGCGATGTCCTGCTGAGTCGCGGCGGCAGAATTAGCGGCCGCATAGGCAGGCTGGGACGCCCTTAAAGTCTGAGGGATACCCAGGAGGGCCCCGGCGATAACAGCCGCGGAAACGGCCACCATCTTTCTCGTATTCTTGTTTTTCATTTCCGACTCCTCCCTTTGTTAATGGATCCGGCCAGCCTTGGGACTTTCATAGGCTTCACATCGCTTAAAGAGTGCGAGGAAGTTTCTTGCATTCCCGGCAGCATTGCCGTTCCTATACTTAGAGACACATCAGAAGGCAAAAGGTCGCAGGAAATCGGACGAATGAGATGCGATTTATCTTGTTCTAATGAAAACAGTTACACTGATTCAATATGGAAACTAAACCCCTTTCGAGAGGGACTGCCTGAAGGTTTCACTAAAGGGATTTTCTTCGATACAGGAGCGTTCAACCGGTTGCTCCTACTTAAAGAGAGTCTCTATTTGTACCGGCGGGTTGCCTTGACCACCATGGAAAAAACGCCGGACTCATCGCGCGCCACCAGAAGAGAGACGTGGCGATTAATGGCGATTTCCGCTTGTAAAAGCTGTTGGGCAGTCGTGTTCACATTTGTTGCGTACGTGAGCGTAAGATTCTTACCGAGCTGCTCTTCTACCGTGATGCGCGTTGTGGAATTGCCAAGCGCACCAAGATAGCTGGGATCCACTTTTACGGAACCGGCGCCGAACAGCTTTTGCACGCGGCTGCTCACGGTTGCATTGAGTGCTCCGCCCAGCAGCGCATCGGTTGCGGGATTATTGGCTAACTGCTCCTGCTGCTGCGTATAGATCCGCTGCTCGTTTTCCGTGCGGCCTAACGCAAGCAACGCCACGACATCCTGCTCCGGCAAGGGCGGGTCGCTACGGTAGCTGACGTTGAGCTTGTCAGGCGATCCGTGCAGACCAAGTGTGATGTCGTAGTCCTCCACACGCGCCGTTGCGTTCAGGTCAATGGAAGGTTGAATGCGTACGGGATTTGTGAAGGTGATGTCGCCACGCTGCAGTTCATAACGCGTGCCGGCGATCGTTGCACTGCCTTCCGTGATGGAAATGCGACCGAGCAGTGAGGGAGTAGCTACAGTTCCGCGCAAGTGAAGATCCACATCTCCGGCCAGCTTGGCAAAGGCATTCTGGAAATTCAGCTGCGGCGACGAAACGATATGTACATCAAGGCGGATGTGGTTGGATGGCGCATCGGGTGGAGCCACCGGTTGCACCTTTGTGGCTTGCGAGGCCAGTGCAACAAAGTCCAGTTCGGGGCTTACCGTGAAGCGGGTGATGAGAATGTTGCCGCTGAGGAGGAGATTCTTTTGCGGTCCCTGCAACTGGAGCTTTGCATCGGCCTGCGAGCTGATTCCCTGCGGATAGCGAATTCGAATGCCTTTGCCGGTGAGTGTAAGGTTGGCAAAGATGCCGTGCTGGTATGCGAGATAACCGCCCACGCTCAACTGTCCCCCGCCGCTGGTTGCGGTGAGTGACCGTACTTCAAGCCGGTTCTGATTGAACTCAAGAGTGCCCGTCAGGTGGCTGAGGCTATTAGGCAAGTCTTCGAGCGCAAGCGATGCTTCTTTAAACTCGATGCGCCCGCGCAGGCCGGGATTTTCCAGCGATCCGTGCGCTTCCACCTGGAACGTTGTGGTTCCGCTGGCGCTCAAATCCGGATCGATGGTCTCCGCGAGTTTCAGATTGATGGAGCCCTGCGCCTTTAGATCTAACGGGCGTTTGTCCTTGAAGGTGATGCCACCCTCGATGTGGAGATCGGTTTCCTCACCCGTGATATGGAGCGGGTCAAGGCTGACACGTCCATTGGCCAATGCCGCGTGCAGCCCACCGTCGCTGCGCAAATGTACGCCCTCAATAGTTGCCGCGAGTTCATTCAGTTTTGCTTCGCCATGTAACTGGTTTGGATGCTTTAATGGGCCAGCCACGCTGACTGTGCCTGCTAGCGATGATTGTCCGTTAAGCCCCTGCACCTGTGCCATTTTGAGAAGCGCGCCAATATCAAACTTTGAGAAGCTGAGAGTGGCTTGCGTGTCGTAGTCGCCTTTGAGTGCTGTTTGTCCATGCGCCGACAGTGTGGCGGAGTCCAAGCTGGTGGTGAGGTTGTACAGTACCGCCTGGTTTGCGGTGTGGGCTGCGAGCTGTACGCGGCCGAGAGCTTCGCCACCGATCTCCACCTTTTCCATTGTGGCCTGGGCCTGTAGATGGGGATCATCGACGGTGCCATTGCCTGAAATTGAAAAGCTCGAGACGCCAGTAATGGAAACGCCGACATGCTTCAGCCTTTCCACGCGCCCAAGATCTATGGCGGCGCTTTGCGCGGAAACCTGAAACTGCTTTGACTTCAAATCATAACTGCCGGATCCGGTGACAACTCCCGCTTCATCCTTTATGCGGAAGGTGGTCAGACGTACTGCATCGGCTGCCATATTTCCTTCCGCGCGCACCTGCGACAGAGGCTCACCGAATAGTGTGCCTTTGTTGAGTTCAGCCCATCCGCTTCCATTGAGCGAGCGAACCTGGCCATTGGCTTCGATCTGGGCATTAAGCTTGCCAGTTACGGGAAGATCCTTGCCAAAGAGGGGGAGAAGCTTTTCCACCGTGATGTTGGTGGCATGCAATTGCGCGTGGAGCAGGGAATTACCGGCAAGCACGTGCGGTATGGCTTGCTTATGAGCCGTTTTGTTTGCCGTCCGCACTGATTGTGGTTCTGCAGGCGCCGCAGCGGTGAGGGTTCCGCTCATCTCCACTTGCGCGTCGTCCTGCTTAATCTGCGCGTGATCGATGGAAATGCGGGTGGGAGCATAGCTTCCAGTGGCATCTACTGAATCGATGTGGATTGTCTGCGGTATACCGGCTTGCGGGCCTTCCCGTGCCGGCATTTCTGCGCCAAGGTTTGAAGCCTGCAGGGAGCCTGTGAGATGCGGCCGGACCAGCGACCCTGTCCATGTTCCGCGGAAAAGCGCATCGCCTTTGAAGGAGATGGGCAGAGCGCTAGAGCCGCTCCGTCCATTGCGTTCAAGGCCGAGGTCACGTAGTACCTGATCAAATTCGTGTATGTCGCGAGACTCGGCATCGAGCGTGATCGAGGTTGGGCTGGTGAGCGGATAGGCGCCGATTTGACCTGCGGCTTGTATGTGACTTTGGGGCAGGCTCACTTCAAGCTGGCGAACAGCAACCGCTCCATCCTTTTGCGTGTAGGTTGCTTCCACAGTTCCGTTTGCAGGTACCTCACCGGCCGGCGGCTGCGATG
>JAGWSG010000117.1 GCA_028876335.1 Acidobacteriota bacterium | reverse complement strand
CGTGTCTCGATCGGACGACAATAAGCGCCCCGTCTGCAAATCAATCTCCCAAACACTCGCATGTCCGGATTTGCTGATCTTCAATTTGCCGATGTTTGGCTGTTGCTCGCCTATTGAGGAGATCGCGTAATCGCCCGAATGCTGCGCGACATACAGCGGTGCAAATTCAAGCCCTTCACGAGCGACTGCAAGATCGTCGGCAGGGATAGAAATTGTCGATGAGCCTGAGGTTCTGTAACTGAACTCGGCAGTAATGATTTGCTTTTGCGATGGCCCGGTTGCTGGTATTGAAACGGTATAGTCCTCATCAGGGAAGACTCTGATCTCTTCCCGCACAAAGGAAATAGTCTTTCCTTGGCCACTCGCCGTAACATCTGCTTTTAGCTGGAACGAGTGAACTGCCATGATCTTGTCATGTGGCCCAATCGCATCCAGAGCCTTTTGGAAGAGCACTTCCCCATCGCCGCTCTGCCCACCTATGCTCGTCGCGCCTTTTGCGTTCGCTGTCGCCAAAATTGCGTTGAGAACTTGATCCGACACCCCGGCAGCCTTCAAAGCGATTAGTGCCTGGGGCGACGTGTCGAATTTGGCTGGCCCATGCTGAATCGCCAACATGACCGTCTGGTCTCCGATACCTGCTTTGGTCATGCTGATTACATCGGAGTTCGTCATTGCATTTGGAGCAGCTTGCCCCATCGCAAGCTGCGCGAACAACAAGCAGAATGCGAAAGCCGCGAATCTAGTTCTCATGTCGTTCTCCCTTTTTCTGGCCCGTGTTTCGGGTCAGATGCACAGTCAAAATGCAGACTGTAAGCCATAGCTTACGTGTAAGCCTAAGCATACAGCCATGCTGGAGGCATGGCCAAAGACATTTGCGTGCGGATCGGAAGACGCATTCGCATCCTGCGCACAGATCGCGGGTGGACTCAGGCCATGCTCGCGGACCACGCAGAGTTGACGCGGGAGCACCTTTCAGAACTGGAAAACGGTCACAAGGAAATCGGTGTCAGGGCGCTTGAGAAAATCGCACAGGCGCTCGGAGTGAATTTGCACCAGTTCTTTGAGGGTTTCTGACGCGCCAACCCCAGGTTGATTCGTTGCGATACATGCTACACCCGAGGTGAATACTCTCGTCTGCCACTTCCGGGTGAATTGGCGTCCCCTGTAATGTTCGCTCTGAGGGGTTTTTAGGACTTCGCCAGTCGATCCTTGCGGCGTTTGCGCGGGCGGTCCCAATACGGACTCTTGCACTTGCCACACCGCAGCGGGCGCCCTTCACCACGGAAGCACCATTCCTGGCCGCATCGTTTACACCGCATGACTTCCATATCCAGAGTATGCACCGAAAGTGAGCACCGATGATAGACTTTTTGGTTTCAGTGCGATTGGATCGAAAGGGCGTCGAAGCCGGTACCGGCGCAAGCGGTGGACAAGTTAGCCCATAGCCCCGTCCTGCCGTTGCGCGTTTCTATAGCCTTTTAGTGTATTCCGAAGGCGTGAACGGCAACCCCGCTTTGGGCATCGCTCCGGCATTCTGTCTTGAGCCACTTCCGCCCGCACGCATCGCAGCGCCATGCCTCTGCAAAGAGACTCCCTGTACGCGCATCTCAGCCGCTCGCTCCGAGAAGCACTGTAGCGGATACTGTAGCGGGTGCCGGTTTAGATGGGGTTGTACGGGTTGGAATCGGAATGCACTAACCTGTTGAAAATACGAGAGCAGCGAACCGGGTACAAACCGGCATAAATGGCCCTGAGAGGTCTGCAAAACCTTTATGCGCCGGTTCGATTCCGGCCCGCGCCTCCAAACTTCTCGCGCAAATCCAAGAATTCATCGGGTGGCCGAATTGCCTGCTCAAGGCAATTTCTGGGCACATGTTCCTGCGTGGGCAGATGCTGATCTTCCGGCTGTACTTGATTGAGAGCTGAACAACCAAAGTCGCCGGAGGCCAAGGTGTTTATTTGTCCATTTATATCGTATTACGATATATTCATTTCATGCAGATAGCGATCCGAATGCAGGCTAACGAGCACGACGATGAGCTGCAGAGACTCGTCACAGATCTTGCGAAGTTTCGATACCTGCTTCGCAAGTTTCTTCGCTTTAGTGAAAAGGCGGCAAGAGATGCCGGCCTAACACCACAGCAACACCAGCTGATGCTGGGAGTAGCTGGCTTTAACGGATGCGGAACGGCGACGGTGTCAGAGCTCGCGGAGTTTCTGCAAGAGCGCCACCACTCTGTGGTCGGATTGATCGATCGGGCCGTCGCGAAGGAACTCGTCCAGCGGGTGGTGGATTCATCCGACAGGCGGGTGGTTCGCATTTCTCTGACGCGGCAGGGGAAATCGATTCTGAAAAAGCTCTCGCTTGTTCATCAAGCTGAAGTGGGCCAACTGCGCAAGGGATTGTCGCAATTTACGGGCGGAGCGATGAGTCAGACAGCCGAGGAACAAACGGAGGCACTTACGCCCGAATCATGAACCCAGCCGAGAACGTGCAAGGATCTCCGAAAATGTCCCGACCTAATTCAAGCCACAGAAACCTATTCAAGCGATACAGGGAAATCATCCGTAAGGATCTGTCCGCGGTTTACGTACGCGATCTTCAGAAGTGGCTGTTGATTGCGCCTCTTGTCGGCCTGACGACCGGCATCACGATTACCGCACTGGCTGTGACGATTTTGCAAGTGATGTGGCCGCCGATTTTGCACTACTATCTCGCCCATCATTGGGCAATCGTTCCAGGGCTGGTACTGGGGAGCCTGGTTGCAGGGATCATCATGCAATGGCTGACACCTGATCCTAACGAACATTCGACTGAGGAAGTCATTCGCGCTTATCACGAACATGAAGGGCACATTGAACTGCGGCCGTTCTTCTCCAAACTTCTGGCGGCAATTGCAACGGTGGGTTGCGGCGGGAGCGCAGCCCTGGAAGGCCCGAGTATTTACGGGGGAGGCGCCATTGGCACGTGGATCTGGGGGCGATTGCGCACGATTCGCCGTTTTCGATTGGATGCCAGGGACAGACGCATTCTCTTAATCTGCGGAGCCGCGGCGGGGATGTCCGCAGTGTTTCGCGCTCCGCTTACCGGAATTGTGTTTGCGCTGGAGATGCCTTATAAAGACGATCTCGCGCATGAGGCCCTGTTGCCTTCACTGATCGCATCCGTCGTGTCGTACATGACATTGACATCGTTTTTAGGCAGTGCACCGCTGTTTGATTTCGCCGCTGCAAAGTCGTTTACGCAGGAAGACCTGCTTTGGAGTGCGCTGCTTGGAGTGCTGATTGGCCTGATGGCGATGGTGTTTGCCGTTACATTCCGCAAAGTACGCACTTCCTGCGTGGAGCTGGACTATCCCCATTGGTTGAAGTTGACTGTGGGTGGACTGCTTACAGGCATATGTGGCGTGCTCTTCCTGCACCTCTATAACGGGAATCTTGTGCCACTGGGGCCCAATTATGAAGCCGTCGACGCCATCCTTGCGCAGTCTCATTCGAGTACCGAACTGGTGACGTTTGGCTTTTTGAAACTGGCTGCCACCATTTGCACACTTGGGGCAGGAGGCGTGAGCGCAATGTTTGTGCCTTTGTTTCTGAGTGGTGGAGTCTTCGGCATGGCCTTTGGCCAATCAATTGTCCACAGTGCAACACCTGCCCTCTATGCGGCCGTCGGTATGGCAAGCTTTATCTCCGCGGGCTACAAAGCGCCGCTTGCAGCTGTTGTGTTTGTTGCCGAAGCCACAGGCGGCCACGCCTTCATCATTCCAGCATTAATCGCTTCTGCAGTGGCGTATGGAGTTTCCGGAGATGCATCGGCATCTGGAGACCAGCGCCTGCATGAAGCAGCCCGCTCAATGGTGGTTTCAGAAACTTAGAGAAGCAGACAATCGAGCCACGGGAGAACAATTGACTTTCGAGAAACTGTTCAAGGCAGTTAGGCACGATCGCCTGAATTCGGCTTTGCTTTAGCATGTATGATGATCCTTCGTTCGCATACCCCTGTGAGGTCCTATTCAAATGCAACTTCGCACTGCTGCTGTAATGTTGGTTTCCGCCGCCACTCTCGCACTACCGTCTCTCGCACAGAAACCTGCGCCTTCACCCTGGGTTGGGACCTGGGCCACGTCTCCGTTCGGAGGCGATCCGTGGCACAGCATTCCCACGTTGGTGGATTCAACCCTGCGTGAAGTAGTGCATACTTCGCTGGCGGGCAGTGAGCTGCGCGTGCGCCTGACAAACGAATTTGGAAAGGAGCCGCTGCGCGTGGATGAGGCGACAGTGGCGCGTACGGCGAACGCCAGTGGGGTTGATGCGGCGACGCTGCACGACTTGAAGTTTGGCGGCTCGGCCTCTGTTGTAATCCCTCCGGGTGCTGAGGTGCTTTCCGATCCGGTTGCGCTAGCCGTGCCGGCGGGTGTGGACCTGACGATCAGCATCTACTTACCGTTACAACAAATCAGTGACGTCTCTGTCCACTCAAGTGCACAGCAGGATAACTACATCGTGACGGGCAACCATGTGAGCGATGCGGAACTGACGTCGCCCAAGGTGGTGCCCTCGTGGTACTTCGTCAAAGGCGTGGACGTGAAGCCCGCGGCTGCAAATGCTGCGGCTGTGGTGGCCTTTGGAGACTCCATTACAGACGGCGCATATGCGACGGAGAATCAGAATCACCGCTGGCCTGACTACCTTGCGACGCGTTTGCGCAACAACCCAGCAACGGCAAATCTTTCGGTCCTGGACGAAGGGATTGGCGGCAACTGCGTGCTGATTCACTGTGTAGGGCCGAATGCGCTGGCGCGCTTCGACCGCGATGTTCTGGCGCAGGCCGGAGTGAAGTACATCATCGTGCTTGAAAGTATTAATGACATTGGCGCGCTGCATAATCCGAATCAGCCCGACTACCAGCTGACCGCCGAGGACCTGGAGCAGGGATTGGCGCAGCTGGTGGCTCGCGCGCATGAACATGGCATCCAAGTCTTTGGCGCCACGCTGACTCCGTACAAGGGAGCAGGATACTTTACGGAGAAGGGCGAAGAGATTCGCGAGGCGGTGAACAAGTGGATTCTGACTTCAGGCGTGTTTGATGGCACGGTCGATTTCGACAAAGCAACGCGCGATCCTGCGAATCCACTTGTATTTGCACCGCAGTATGACAGTGGCGATCACCTGCATCCCAAGGATGCAGGCTACTCCGCCATGGCTGATTCGATTGATCTGAGCTTGTTCCGTTGAAATCTATTTTGATTGCAAGAGAGAAGGCCCGCTAACGCGGGCCTTCGTCTATTTGAAGAGCTTTTGCGTGAATATGTCCAGATAGTCGCGCCAGTTGTTCCAGGCATGGAAACCGCCGCTTTTGTGCACTTCCGTTTGGATGCCCGCCTTATTCAGCAGGGCCACTGTTGCATCACTGTTCTTGAGTGCGATGTCATATTTTCCGGCACCGACCCAGTACAGATGGAAGGGTTTTCCTGAGGCTTTGAATTGCGCGATGTCCGTATCTTCTTCCTCTTTTAAATTGTCAGGAAACCAGCCGGAACTGAAGACGCCAATCCAGCCAAAGTCGGCGGAGTTGTCCAAAGAAATATTGAGGGTCTGCAGGCCACCCATCGAGAGTCCGGCGAGTGCACGATGATCGCGATCCGCAACGGTCCTGTAATGGCTATCGATGTACGGCAGGACAACGGAGACGAGATCCTCATTGAAGGCATCGTGACCCATTCGCACACCAGGTGCGAAGTGGAACTCTCGTGACACATGGCCGGCCGGCATAATAATGATCATGGGAACGGCCTTGTGCGCGGCAATCAGATTGTCAAGAATGGCCCCGGCGCGACCAACAGTGCTCCATGAGTCATCCGTATCTCCGCCACCGTGGAGCAGGTAGAGAACAGGCAGGCGCGAGGTTCCATTCTCATAACCGGGTGGCGTGTAAACGTGCATGCGCCGAAGCCCGTTTGTCGCTTTGGAGTAGTAGTAGACCGAGCTGATGGCGCCATGTAGAACGTCATTCCTGTATTCAAGGAACGGAGCTCCGGGAACTTCATACACGCTGCGGGACTGGTTCAGCGATTGCGAAGTGAGAGGATTGCGGGGGTCGGTGGTGCTGACCCCATCGACAACAAAATTGTAACGATAGACGCCCGGCTCAATGGGACCGATGGTGGCTTCCCAAATTCCCTTGTCGCCCTTCGTCATTGCAACTCCACCCATGGCCTTCATCACCAAATCGGGAGTGATATCTGGTGTTGCCTCAAGACCTTCTGCCTGCAATTTCACCGTGGTTGCATCCGGTGCCCAGATTCGAAATCGAACATGCCGGTCCGGCATCACCTCCACCGACTTCAACGTATCGTTTGGCGTGGGTGGAGGCATGCGGAAGACGGGAGGCTGAGGCTGCGGCGCTTGAGCATGCGCGACAGAAACAGCGCACAGGACTAGTCCAAGCGCTGAGGCCCAACTTCGATTGAGATTTGACTTAATGTGCTTCATCCCTTTGTTCCCAGCTCCATTCGCAGGAGCAACTAATTAATTACCTGGCTGGATATTCCTCTGTCTTCCCTGTGCGCGAGTTGAGCACACTGAAGCTTCCGTTGGAGTCGGCTACGACTTTGAAGTAGTTACCGTCCGAGCCGCCTTTCAGGTTTGCGACAAATGGTGCGGGACTGTTGTGGGCTGCATCGGAAGTCTCGTTGATGTGGAGCATGTAGAGCGCTTTGAGTCCTGGGCTGGCATGCACTGTGTCATATGCCTCGGGCATTCCTGCCTTGTGCGCACCGTTGTCCATGATGGCCACGCGCGGATGAATGGCAAAGACGAAGGCCTTGCTGTTGGAAAGATTCATGCCGTGGTGATTGACGAGATACAGGTCAACATGGCCGATGAGATTGTCCGGGCATACGAGCGGAATTTCCTTGGCCTTGGTCAGGTCGCCCAGGTCAAGAAAGCGGAACTTGCCATAGCGGAAGAGAACTCCGGCTGAGCGAGGGTTCTCAGTATCGTCGAGCGTCCATTTGGGCTCGCTTGCGCAGTAAGGATTCGGCTCCGGCTTCACCCCCGGGACGGATTTAATGTGCTCACCATCGGCGGTAAGCACGATTGTCGTGAGGCCTGGAATCTTGATGGTGTCGCCGGGATGAATGATGCGGCGCGGCGTTCCCTTGATGGCTTTCAGATAAGCCGCGTAGTCGTGACGCGTGATGTCGGAGTCTTCGCGATTTTCACCGTGGTCGAGGAACTCGCCCACTTTCACACGCGCGACGAGATTCGGCACGCCGCCCACATGATCGGTGTGGAAGTGCGTGATGAGAACGTGATCGAGCTTCGTAACGCCGGCGTCTTTCATTGCTGCCTCAATGCGCTTGGCATCGCGGCCATCATTGCCACCCCAGCCTGTGTCGACGAGCATGGACGCGCCTGTCGGGGAAACAATCAGCGTGGATTGGCCACCTTCGACATCAATGGTGTAGATGAGCAGATGCTTTGCCTGAGCGCGCGCCGAGGGAGCAAGCGCAAGAATTGCGCAGAGGCCGGCGAGAGGCAGGGTAGTGGTGAGTACACGAGCGAGACGCGGCGAATACATGCGGCGCAAGGATTGCAGGAGGAAGGAAGCGGCGTTTTTCATTTGCGCGCATTGTATTTGAGTTTGCATGCGATGGAAAAGTGCTGCGTACGTGCGAGCGGCGCATGGATTCGTGCGCCTCAGGCCACGAATCGTGCGTTCTCGCATCCAACCGAATAGAGACTGAGAGCAAATCTTCAAGAATAGGAGCGTGGAATGCAGCGTTTAGCAGGAAAAGTCGCAATTGTGACTGGAGCTGGATCGGGCATTGGAAAGAGCATTGCCGAGCGGCTTGGTTGCGAGGGCGCGAAGGTGGTCGTCGACTATATAGGCGATCCGAAGGGCGCGGAGGACACGCAGCGCGCGATTGAGAAGGCCGGCGGTGAAGGAGAGATATTTCAGGCGGATGTAACAAGCAGTGCAGATGTACGCAAACTTGTGGAAGAAACATGGAACCACTTCGGCACGGCGGACATCCTGGTGAATAACGCAGGTATGGAACACAAGGCGGCGTTCTGGGATACGACGGAAGCGGATTACGACAAGGTACTGGATGTGAATCTGCGCGGACCGTACTTTCTGACGCAGGCGTTTGTGCAATGGCTGCGCGCAGTGAACAAGCCGGGGCGGATTATCAACATCAGTTCCGTGCATGAGGACATGGCTTTTCCGGGATTCTCGACCTACTGCTGCAGCAAAGGAGGTTTGCGTATGTTGATGCGTGATCTGGCCGTAGAGCTGGGGCCGTTGGGAATTACGGTGAACAACATTGCGCCCGGTGCGATTGCCACGCCAATCAATACAGCGCTTTTGAATGACAAGGAAAAGCTGAATGCGCTGCTTAAGAAGATTCCGCTAGGCAGGCTGGGAACTCCGGAAGATGTCGCGGGGATGGTGGTGTTTCTTGCTTCAGATGAGGCCGCCTATGTAACGGGATCGACGTTTGTTATCGACGGCGGATTGATGCGCAACTATCACGAACAATAAAGGACGACGATGGCAGCACGAATTGAAGACTATGCACTGATTGGCGATTGCGAAACAGCAGCACTTGTGGACCGGAGTGGCTCAATAGACTGGCTGTGCTGGCCCGATTTTTCATCGGAGGCATGCTTTGCCGCGCTGCTGGGTACGGAAGAGAACGGCTACTGGAAGATTGCGCCCGAGGACGAAACGTGTACTTCCACGCGGTACTACCGCGAGCACACGCTGATTTTGGAAACTATTTTTGAGAATGCGGACGGCGCAGTGCGCCTGACTGACTATATGCCCATTCGCGACCAGCACTCGGCAATTGTCCGCGTGGTGGAAGGAATTCGTGGAAGCCTGAAGATGAGCATGGATCTTGTGTTGCGCTTTGGCTACGGCCGAACTGTGCCATGGGTCACGCGCTTCGACGGCGGAGTGCGCGCTGTTGCGGGGCCGGATCTGGTTGTTCTACAGGCATCTGTACCTGTACGCGGTGAGAATTTGAAGACGGTGGCAGAGTTCAGCGTGAGCGAGGGAGAGCAAGTGACCTTCTCGCTGCGCTACGGCAACTCCTTTCAACCTGAACCGCGGCCGATTCATCATGAAACTGCGATTAACCAGACAGAAGATTACTGGCAAAAATGGAGCAGGCAACTGAAGTACACCGGCAGGTATCAGGAAGCGGTGGAACGTTCGCTGATGGCTCTGAAAGCGATGACGTTTCGACCGACGGGTGGCATTGTTGCTGCAATTACGTCGTCATTACCCGAGGCTATTGGGGGCCAGCGCAATTGGGACTATCGCTATTGCTGGCTGCGCGACTCAACGTTCACATTGCTGGCTCTTACCAATGCCGGCTATTTCAATGAAGCGGAGGCATGGCAGTCCTGGCTGCTGCGTGCGCTTGCCGGCAGCCCAGACCAGGTGCAGATCATGTATGGCCTGAAAGGCGAGCGGCAGTTGGTGGAGTGGGAAGTGGATTGGCTTTCGGGCTACGAGAAATCGAGCCCCGTGCGCATAGGCAACGCTGCTGCCCTGCAGGTGCAACTGGATATCTTCGGAGAAATGCTGGACTCATTCTTCCATGCACAGCGGAGCATGCGCAGGCACGGTGAGCGGGACTTTAGAGTGCTCGCTTTGTTGCTGGATCATCTTGAAGAAATCTGGCGCAATCCCGACGAAGGGATATGGGAGACGCGCGGCGGTCCGCAGCAGTTTACTTATTCCAAGATGATGGCCTGGGTTGCTTTTGACCGCGCGGTGATGATTGCCGAGCAGCTTGAATACGAGGCACCTGTTGACCAGTGGAAGAAGACACGTGACGCAATCCACGAAGATATTTGCAAGAAGGCTTTCAATGCGGAACGAAATTGCTTTGTGCAGGCCTATGGTTCGAATGAACTGGATGCGGCGCTGCTGCTGATGCCGGTGGTGGGATTTTTGCCGGGGAGCGATCCGCGCGTGAAAGCAACGGTTGAGGCGATTGAGCGGGAACTGATGCCGGACGGCTTTGTGCTGCGATATGACACGTCGAAATCTCCAGATGGCCTTCCGCCAGGGGAAGGCGTTTTTCTTGCGTGCAGTTTCTGGATGGTAAGCAGCCTGAAGGCGATTGGCAGGGCAGACGATGCGCGAAAACTGTTTGAGAAATTGCTCGCGCTGCGCAATGACCTCGGGCTGCTCTCAGAAGAATATGACGTGGAGCGCAAAAGGCTGGTCGGCAATTTTCCTCAGGCGTTTTCGCATATAGCACTTGTGAATGCGGCGTTTGATCTGGCGGAAGCCTCGCCGACGCACCAGCGGGCGCATCGCCACGCGAACCATCAGGGCGCCAAAGTGCCTGCCTGATATGATAGAAGCTGGGTATTTGTGCGACCAGCGGGCAGCACAAATGCATTGAATTACGGTACGCCAGTCTTAAATTTTGGCACCGTTGTCGCGCGACGCCCCAAATCCAGCATAAGGAACTCCGCTCTGTGACCCAGACGATACGCAATATCGCCATCATCGCCCACGTTGACCACGGCAAGACCACGCTTGTCGATGCAATGCTTCGCCAGGCAGGGACATTCCGCGCCAATGAGCAGGTGGCCGATCGTGTGATGGACTCCAACGAGCTGGAGCGCGAGCGCGGCATTACGATTTTGGCCAAGAACACCGCCATCAATTATGGCGAAGGCAAAATCAACATTGTGGATACGCCCGGCCACGCTGACTTTGGCGGCGAGGTGGAACGTGCCCTGAAGATGGTGGACGGCGTGATGCTGCTGGTGGATGCTGCAGAAGGCCCGCTACCCCAAACGCGTTATGTGTTGGCTAAGGCGTTGGAAGCCAAGCTGCCGCCTATTGTGGTGATCAACAAGATTGACCGGCCCGATGCGCGTCCGCAGGAAGTGCTTAATGAGGTTTATGACCTGTTCATCGATCTTGATGCCGATGAGCACCAGCTTGAGTTCCCGGTGCTCTATACGGTGGCCAAGCTGGGTACCGCTACAACAGATCCCGCCAAGCCGGGCACTGACCTCAAGCCGCTTTTTGATTCGATTGTTTCCACCATTCCGCCGGCCAAGGGAGACGAAGAAGCGA
This sequence comes from Acidobacteriota bacterium, assembly GCA_028876335.1. Lineage (GTDB taxonomy): Bacteria > Acidobacteriota > Terriglobia > Terriglobales > Acidobacteriaceae > Telmatobacter. The sequence continues at coordinate 2,313 of JAGWSG010000117.1, read as the reverse complement.
CCCTTCAGATTCTCGTTACCAATCTCGACTACTCGGACTATTTCGGGCGCATCGCCATCTGTCGCGTCTTTCAAGGCAAGTTGCACGCGGGCGATGAAGTGACCATCTCGCGGCGCGATGGCTCGATGACGAAGACGAAGATTACGAAGCTGTTTACCTTTAGCGGCCTTAAGAGAACGGAAATTACCGAGACGACGATGGGTGATATTGTTGCCGTCGCCGGCGTGGAAGGGATCACGATTGGTGAGACCATCACTGCGCTTGAAAATCCGGAGCCGCTGCCGCTTATCGTCATCGACGAGCCGACAATTGCTATTCAGTTCAGTGTGAACAATGGTCCCTTTGCAGGACGCGAGGGCCAGTACGTCACCAGCCGTAATCTGCGCGAGCGCCTCGAGAAAGAGTTGCTGACCAACGTCTCTATTCGTGTGGAAGAGACGGATTCACCGGATAGCTTCAAGGTGCTTGGCCGCGGCGAACTGCAACTTGCGATTCTGATTGAAATGATGCGTCGTGAAGGCTTCGAGCTGATGGTGGGTCGCCCCGAGATTGTCACACGCATGGTGGACGGCGTACGAATGGAGCCAGTCGAGCACCTGACCATCGATGTGCCGGAAGAACACACCGGCGTGGTGATCGAAAAGCTTGGACCGCGCAAAGGCGAAATGACGAAGATGCACAATCACGGTTCAGGCCGCGTACGCATGGAGTTCCGCGTGCCCAGCCGCGGCATCATCGGCCTGCGCAGTGAGATGCTCACAGAGACGCGCGGCACCATCGTGATGAATGCGCTCTTCGATGGATACATCCCCTACCAGGGCGAGATTCCGCAGAGGCCTACTGGAGCGCTGATCGCCGACCGTCAGGGATTGACCACCACGTACTCGCTCAACGGCCTGCAAGAACGCGGCATTCTCTTCGTCGGTCCCGGCGTAGATGTCTACGAAGGAATGGTGGTTGGTGAGCACTCGCGCGACAACGATCTCGATGTGAACGTGGTTCGCGAAAAGAAGCTGACCAACATGCGCGCCTCGTCTGCCGATGACGCCATTCGGCTTGTTCCCTATAAAGCTCTGAATCTTGAGCAGGCGATCGAATTCATTGCCGATGATGAGCTGGTCGAGGTAACCCCAAAGAACCTTCGCCTGCGCAAGCGCATTCTGCAGGCCAACAAGCGACCCAAGCGCTGGGAGAAGACGCTGGCGTAATCTGACTGTGCGCGGGAGGTCTTATGCCGTACAGCTCGATCAATCTGCAGCAGAAATTCAACCTGTTCAAGGAGCAATGGCAGCCCAAGGTCATTGCGCAAATGAATGACTACCAATTCAAGGTAGTTAAGCTGCAGGGCGACTTTGTCTGGCACAGACACGCCAATACGGACGAGACTTTCATTGTCATCGAGGGAAGATTGCGGATTGATTTCCGTGATGGAGCGGTTGAGATCGGGCCCGGTGAGCTGTTTGTTGTTCCGAAAGGCGTGGAACACAAGCCGTACGCGGAGAATGAGGTCAAGCTCATGTTGATTGAGCCGTGCGGTGTGAAGAACACCGGTGACGGCGAAACGAGCACGCAGACTGCACCGAACGATGTTTGGATTTAGCGGAAGAGTCCGAATAATCCTGCAAAGTCAGTACTCAAGAATTTCCATTGAGGTTCTATATTGTTTTGAAATCACCTGATCCGCTTCTTCCCTTCCAGCACTCGCTCCAATGCCTCTTCCGCCGTTGAACCAACACTCGACAAGTGTCCCATCTTGCGTCCGCGACGAGCTTCATGCTTTTCGTAGAGATGCAGTCGTACGCCGGGGATTTCAAGCGCTGCAGCAAAGTTTGGCGCGTTGTTTGGCGCATCAAGCCACACCTCACCCAGCAGATTCACAATCGCACAGGGGGAAATCAAGGTGGTGTCGCCAAGGGGCAAGTTGCAGGTAGTTCGCACAAGCTGTTCGAATTGGCTTGTTGCACATCCGCGTTCGCTCTGATGGTAGCTGTTGTGCGGTCTTGGTGCGAGCTCGTTCACCAGAAGCTCACCCTGCTTGGTGACGAACATCTCCACGCAAAGCAGTCCTTCGATCCCGAGTCGTGCGCTGATGGCGGAGGCGAGGTCTTCTGCTTGGCGTTCAAGCTCAGGCCCAACATTCGCCGGCAAAACGCTCCACGCAAGAATCTGGTTCTCATGATGATTGCGCGCAGCCGGAAAGCTGCACACCTCACCGCTCGGATTTCGCGCTGCCATCACACTGATCTCGCAATCAAGGTCGAGCGCCTTTTCAACCACACATGGTTTCCCGCCAAGGGCCTGCCATGCGTCCTG
>JAGWSG010000012.1 GCA_028876335.1 Acidobacteriota bacterium | reverse complement strand
TCATGCGGGCAGGCCTTCACGCAGTCCATGCACAGGGTGCAGTCCATGTTCCCTGCCTTCTGCGGAAGATAGAGCTGCAGTTCGCATCCTCGCTGTACATCGTTACCGCGAATACAGTCGTGCGTGGAACAACTGGAACAGGTGGACGTGCTGCGAATATTCACGCCAAGCAGCGAAACCAGCGACGCCACAAAATTGAACTGCCCGATGGGACATACATGTTTACAAAAGCTGGCTCCGCGGAAGAACGAGTCGACCAGTAGCGCGGTAAGAACATACGCAATCAGAACCAGCGCGGTGGCGCGCGGCGAATCCCACAGAGCGAACTGCTCGTACGCCCAGAAGAAAATCCCCATCAAAGCAATCGCCGGCCACTTGCCACGCAGCCAACGCGGCCACTGGAAACGCGCGAGCCCCAAAAAGCGGGCCAACTCACGAGGCACCGTGAAAGGACACGCCATGCAAAAGAAATTTCCAACCAGTAGAACTCCGACAAGGCACACGGGGCGAATAAAATTCCAGGCAACCGCACCGGAAAGATTCATGGAACTAAGCGGCGTCCCGCGCAGTCCATCCCAAACCACGCCTGCAAGCGCAACGAACGCTACCACCTGCAGAGCGAGTCTCCCGAATCGCGAGCGGAGCAAGGTTCCAGCCACAGGAACGCGCAGCAAATCGAATGACTTTTGCGTAAATTGAGTGGCACTGGGCTTCAGCGCCACGGCGCGACGCTTATTACGTGCCGGCTCAAGCAACGCCAACACCGAAGACATGGCCGCGGCCAGGAAGATGGCCGAACCGATAACCCACATCTCCGCGCCCGCCGCCGACTGGTCATTGAGCGCACTGATGTTAAAGATACGAGGCGCCAGCGCGTAGGTGGAGTAAACAACTTTCCCGGAAAAGGTCAGGAGAGCCGATAGTGCAGTGTTCACCACTCCGGCGGAGATTAAGTAAAACGGAATCGTCCATTGCGGCCACACGCTTCGGCTGGGCCACGGGCGCAGAACGTGCCACCAGAAGAGCACCGATGTGACGAAGAAGCAGGCGTGCTCCAGGTCATGCCAGCCGTTCGAGCGCAGCGCAAGCTCATAGGCCGCGGGAACGTGCCAGCCAACGAACGCAACATTCAGAGCCACCCACGCCGTAGCCGGATGCATGATGAAAGCGCGCAGGTTTTCAAATGTCCGCGTGTTCATCCACGGGGCCAGATCGTCGCGTATCAACCGACGAGGCAACCCGCGCAGCAGCGGGACGACCGGCCTGCCTGCAACAATCAGCGGAGGCGCAACAAACATCAGCAGAATATGCTGCGTCATGTGCGCCAGCAGTAGAAATTGCCCAAGCGCATCGATGGGCGACGCAATCGCCACCCAGACTACCGCCTCTCCCCAGAGAAAACACCAGGCACGCCACGACGGCAACTCAAGCGGCCGGGTTTGGACCGCAAGGCGCCAGCCTCTCACGTAAATTGCACCGCCAACCAAGAGAAAAATTGTCGGCCACAACGGAAAGGTCCAGGACTGCGCAACTGCGGAAGTGAGGCTGTCTGGCAACACCAATCTCTACCCAGATTCTAGAACCCGTCCATGAGGCGTTATGAGACGTGCTTTGCCTGCCGTTTCCGCCTCTACCCCAGGCCTGTGCATGATTTTCGTTGTGGACTATGCGTCTTGTGGCGGCTGGGTTAAACTTGAATTCAGAACCAATCGGCAATCAAGTGGCAACCAGCGCCCAGACTGCCCGGTTCATTTCTGCACCAAACAACCTTCAGGTTATTCATTGGAAATAACTTGAATATGATGTGAGCTCGTAGCTCAGCTGGTAGAGCAACGCCCTTTTAAGGCGTGGGTCCTGAGTTCGAATCTCAGCGAGCTCACCATTACTGCAGGAAATGTCCAGCCAGCCAGGGTTATTCCTTGCCGCTCCGGCTTCAACCCTTATTCATATCCCGGTTATCCACCTGGCAGCCGTTTTCACCAGGGTTTATTCAATTGCCGGTACCGACGACTGGCCACCGGCAGCTTCGGGCTGGCACAATAACTGCGTCCATGCACATGGCGAAAAAGGGCCGTGAAAAATCGACCCTTTGATGGAAACGTAAATTTGCTGCGCATTCGAAACTGTATGCGTTTACATTTCGCCGTGGACTTGGAAGACTGCCGTTATTGAAAGCGAAGTGTACGATGACCCCTCTCCGTGGATTTGCCCCACCCTGTTCCGCTCAAACAAGTTCTTCTCGCACTTTCAGCCTCCGCACCCGGTTTGGCCTCGCCTTGCTTAGCTGCGTGAGAGACGTATTGCGCACTTCGCCACTGGTACTTGCAACAGCCCTGCTGGCTTTCGCAGCCGGGCTATCCGCGCAGTCCAATGCCGCCAATCTTCCAGACTGGGAGAATCCTCACGTGTTCGGCATTGGCAAGGAGCCGCCGCGCGCCAACTACACTCCCTACGCAGACGAGAAAGCCGCACTCGATGGCAAGGATTCAGCGCGCGTCGAGTCGCTGAATGGATTCTGGAAGTTTCATTGGGTCACGTCTCCCGAACTTCGCCCCGTCGATTTCTACAAGCCGGACTACGACGTAAGCAGTTGGAAGAATATTCCGGTTCCCTCCAACTGGGAGATGCAGGGCTACGGAACGCCAATCTACACCAACATTACCTACCCCTTTAAGCGCGATTTTCCACGCGTCACTGATACGCCAGACGATCACTCTTGGACGGCGTATCGCCAGCGCGACCCAGTAGGCTCGTATCGCCGCGATTTCACAGTGCCGGAAAACTGGGCTGGCAAGGAAGTCTATCTGCTCTTCGCAGGCGTGAACTCGGCTTACTACGTTTGGATTAACGGCGAAAAGGTCGGCTTCAGTGAAGACGCCCGCATGACCTCCGAGTACGACATTACCAAGTACCTCAAGCCCGGAAAGAACATGATCGCCGTCGAAGTCTATCGCTGGTCAGACGGCAGCTACATTGAAGACCAGGACTTCTGGCGCATGAGCGGCATCTTCCGCAACGTCACGCTTGAAGCTCGCCCCGCCGCACATGTGCGCGATTTTCAGGTGAAGACGCCTTTCGACGCCGCATACAAGAACGCAACCTTCAAGCTGAGCGCCGATGTACAGAACGTCGACGCAAAAAATGAGGCTGTAACGCTGGAAGCAAAGCTGCTCGATGCCTCCGGAGCAACGGTCTTCAACCTCACGCGCAAAGTGCGAATCACGGGCGGCAAAGATGCAACGTTGACCATCGATCAGCCTGTCACCGCGCCGAACAAGTGGTCCGCGGAGACACCCTACCTCTACAAGCTCCTGCTCACGCTCAAAGACGCCAAGGGCAACGTGCTTGAGACCATCCCCTGGCATGTCGGCTTCCGTCAATCAGAAATTAAGGGCGATCAGATTCTCTTCAACGGCAAGAAGCTGATGATCAAAGGCGTCAACCGGCATGAGTTCGATCCCGATCTCGGCCAGGTCATGACGCGCGCTTCCATGATTGAAGACATCAAGCTGATGAAGCAGAACAACATCAATGCAGTGCGCACCAGCCACTATCCCAATGTGAATGAGTGGTACGACCTCGCCGACGAATACGGACTCTACATCCTCGACGAGTCCAACGTTGAATCGCACGGCTACGGATCGAATGAGGTTCAACCCATCTCCAACGGGCCGGAGTATCGAGACGCAATCGTTGACAGGCTGCGGCGCACCATTGAGCGCGACAAGAATCACGCCTGCATCATTGGCTTCTCGATGGGCAACGAAGCCGGCTATGGTGAAAACTTCACTGCGGCAAAAGAGTGGGCCAAGTCTCATCATCCGGAGTTCTTCATCACCTACGAGCCGGGCAATAGCCATCACGGCGACGCGCTCTCGCCCATGTATGTGAAGCCGCAGAACATCGTGTCTTATTACGAGAAGTACGGGCACGGACGTCCCTTCTTTGAAATTGAATACGCGCACGCCATGGGCAACAGTACCGGCAACTTCCAACAGTATTGGGACGTGATGGACAAGGAACCCTGGGCGCATGGCGGCTTCATATGGGACTGGGTCGATCAGGGGATTCGCAAAAAGGGCCCCTATGGCCGCGACCTTTGGGCCTATGGCGGTGACTTTGGCGACAAGCCCAATGACGACGACTTCAACACCAACGGCCTGGTTCTGCCTGACCGCACGCCGCATCCCGGACTGACCGAGGTCAAGAAAACCTACGCCAGCATCAAGACGGAAGCGGTGGATCTGGCGGCCGGCAAGGTGCGCGTACACAACAACTACAACTTTGCCTCGCTCGGTTTTGTGAAGGGCACGTGGGTGCTTGAAGAAGACGGTAAAGTCATCGAGCAGGGCGACGCTCCGGTGGGCGATCTCGCACCTGGCGCTGCCAAAGAGCTCGACCTGGACATCCATCAACCTCAATTGAAGCCCGGTGCCGAGTACTATCTCACCGTCTCATTCGCGCTGGCGCATGACGAACTGTGGGCCCCCAAAGGCCACGTCATGGCATGGGATCAGTTCAAGATGCCCTACACGGCTCCTGCAGTCGCCGCTGCTGATGACAGTTCCCTGCCCCCGGTAACTCTGGCGGAGATCCCCGAGCACTACGTTGTTTCAAACAAGAACTTCTCGGTTGCCGTGAGCACCTTGACCGGTTCCATCACCTCCTACACCGTTGATGGCCGCGAACTGCTGACTGCTGCAATTGAGCCCAACTACTGGCGTGCGCCAACAGACAACGACCGTGGCAACGCAATGATTCAGCGTCAGGGTGTTTGGCAGCTGGCTTCTCTGCACCGCATTCCTGAATACAAGGCATTCAAGACCGAACAAATCGCTCCCGGTGTGGTGCGCATTACTACGGCTGCAAAACTTGCCGCTGGCGATGCCACGGAAACGAGCATCTACACCATTCGCGGCGACGGATCGATTGAAGTGGAGGCTCAGTTCAATCCCGGCTCCACGCCGTTACCTCCACTGCCACGCATGGGCATGCAGGCACGCGTAAGCGGCACGCTGCGCAACGTGGAGTGGTATGGCCGCGGACCGCAGGAAACCTACTGGGATCGCAAGATGGGCGCTGCCGTGGGCCTCTATCGCAACACTGTAGACAACATGTGGTTCGGTTATGTGGAACCGCAGGAGACCGGCAATCGCACAGATGTTCGCTGGGTTCAGTTGACCGACAGCAACGGCTTTGGGCTGAGGGTATCCGGCATGCCGCTCATCAACTTCAGTGCATGGCCCTTCCGCGCGTCAGAGCTTGAGCATGAGAAGTGGCCGGTCAACCTTGGGCACAAGCACTCGGCAGAGATCGAGTACTCCAAGGACATCACGCTCAACATGGATTACAAACAGATGGGCGTGGGTGGCGACGATAGCTGGGGCGCGCCGACGCATACCGAATACATGCTACCCGCCGTTCCGTACTCGTACAAGTTCCGCATCGAGCCGGTAACGGGACAATAAAACCGTTCGCTGCACTCGTAACGACCAACGAAAGAGCCCCCTGGCAGGTCAGTTTCCAATGCCAGGGGGCTTCGTTTTTGTGGTTCGCAAACCTATCGCGGCCAGAAGTGCGTTTCACTGCAAGCGCGCAGCCGCTCGGCAGCCGACTCGGCCGTAATATCGCGCTGCGGCATGCCCAGCATTTCGAAACCGACCATGAATTTGCGCACGGTGGCCGACCGCAGAAGCGGCGGATAGAAGTGTGCATGAAAGTGCCACTCCTCATGCGATTCGCCATCCGTTGGGCTCTGGTGGAAGCCCATGGTGTACGGGAAACTGGTCTCAAATAAATTGTCAAAGCGCGTGCAAAGCCGGCGCAGCGCATCGGCAAGCGAATCGCGCTCGTCAGTATCAAGTTGCGGCATGGAGCCAACGTGCCGCTTTGAAAGCAGCATCACTTCAAACGGCCACACTGCCCACCACGGAACAACCGCTGCAAAGTGATCGTTCTCAAAAATAATGCGCTCGCCTGCCGCCTGCTCGGTCTTCAGGTATTCGCACAGTAGGCAGTGCCCGGTCTTTGCGAGGTGTTCGCGCTGGGCCTGGGTCTCAATGGCTGCTTCATCGGGAACAAATCCCGTCGACCAGATTTGCCCGTGCGGGTGCGGGTTGGAAGCGCCCATCATCGCGCCGCGATTTTCAAAAATCTGCACGTACTTGATCCAGTCAAGCGAACCAAGCTCGGTGTACTCGGCGGCCCATGCGTCAATCACCGGGCGTATCTCTTCCTGCGTCATGCGCGCAAGCGTCAGCGAGTGGTCTGGATGAAAACAGAGAACTTTGCAAAGGCCGCGCACCGCCTCCGCTCGTAACAAACCTGAACTGGTCAGGTCAGGATGAGACGGAGCCTCCGGCAGCAGCGCAGCGAAATCGTTTACAAACGTGAAGATGGAATCATACTTCGGATTCGCCACGCCGCCCGCGCGCTTGTTCCCAGGGCACAGGTAGCACTCCGGATCGAAGGTGACGGCCGAAGGCAGAGTCTTCTGGCCTACTTCTCCCTGCCAGGGCCGTTGCGTGCGATGCGGCGAGACCATGACCCATGACTGGCGAAGCGGATTCCATCGGCGGTGCGGATACTGACCTTTCTTTTCCATTCCATCTCCTGCGTGTGTGCTTGTACCGGTTCGATTCTAAACGGCGTGGTTGGACCAACGGAGGGCCTTAATCGCTACCGAAGCGAGCCTCAACTACCCGTGCGTTGCGAAGCGCAATCCCAGCCCAGACAAATACACCAAACATTGCGGGGAATGTCGTCTCAAACGTCCTACTCCCAGCACGCACATGAATCGCCACCGCGCCTCCCAGATAGCCCGCAAGCAAATACTGCGCCAAAAACTGATGTGCGTTGAATCAGATAGAGAACTGTGCACGCAATCAGCAGGACGCCGATAAGAGACGCAGTGGAAATGGGAAGGCCAAGCCGCGTGAATGCGTCCAACAACTGGGGTGGCTTTACGAACTTTCCAAACGCATCAAGCAACAACATGAGCGTAGCCAGAACGGACATAACCCGACCAGTCCAAAGGTGGCCCTTGTTCATTGGGGAATGACCTCCCGCGATAAGAAGTTAGGGGCGCGCCGAATTGTAGAGGAGCAAAGGAGGGTTGAGCGAGAGAAAAGGCTGAGGGTGCGGACTGGATCAGGCGACGGGCTGTGCGACATGCCCATCCTGCCTGCCAACAATAAATTTGGTGGAGAACTCCGGACCGTATTGATCGATAAGGTCTTTGATGCGCAAGTGTACGGCCGAACGAATAATGAGTCCGGCTTCGCGGCTCCTGCAGAAGTGCTTCACGATCTCCGGCGCTTTGAATTGATTGATATCGTTCTCTTCCAGTACGGCATTGCATAGGATGCTGCCCGCATAAAGCTCGCGGTACTTGGGCTCTGCGTAGTGGTCATTGCGAAGATTGGCAACTTCAAGTCGCGCCCACTCGTGCCACAGATTAACGGTGGTCGCTGCTTCGATCAGGTCGACAACGTGAAGCGAGCCGACACGCGCGGCAATTTCGAGGAAATAGTATTCGCCGTCTTCCTGACTGCGCACAAAGCGAGCCTGCGTTAGCCCGTACTTCATGCCAAGATTGGGAACAAGACTGGAGTTAAGAGCGCTGAGTTCCAGCCAGTCGCGGCTGGCGCGGTCCACTGTGCGGGTGGTGAGTATGCCGCCGTCCGGACGCTCCTGCATCGGGGGCCTGCCGTTCTGATGCACGATCGAAAAAACTACGCGCCCATGATGCAGAATGGCGTCGACATGAAAGATGTCGCCGGGTATGAATTTTTCCAGTACGAAATGGCTCTGCAGGTCACCAAGCTCCTCAAGAGCACTCCACAACTGGCCGGAATCGTCAATGTGACGCAGGCTGCGACCGACAACCGGGGTACGCGGCTTGAGAAGCCAGGGAGCAGGCACCTGCTCTATAAACGAACGCACCTCGTCATAGTTGAGCACGCGGCAGAAGGGCGTCACCCGCAATCCCATCTCCTGCGCGCTGGTGCGCATGGCCAGGCGGTCAGAATATTGCGCAGCCGTGCTGAGATTGAGGCCAGGCAGGCACATATGCTCGCGCAGGGCAGCGGCGGATTCCTGATCCGCCTCATCCAGCGCGATAACGCGATCGAATCGCTGCTCCCGGGCCTTATAACTGACTGTATTGATGAGTTGCTGGCGGGTGAGGTTCTCTGGAATGCAAATCAGATCGTCAGATATTCCGCTCGGCCAGGTTTCGCGCAGCGATTCCAGGGTCAACAGCGTCGTCTTGACACCGAGTTCAGCGCACTCGCGCAGAAAATCGTGCCCCTTTTCACGGCTCGCCAAACACAGGAAACGCTGGTCGCCCGACTCCATCCACACAACTCCCGTTGGACCTCAATTTGTGGTTAGTTCTACCATAGTCAATGCTTCGAAGGGTGCAATGAGGCACGTTAGGACAGTTACCAATGGTTGATGCAGCGGCGATCGTCTCACTTCATGACAGACTAACGGCCTTATGGCATTCCGATGACGACGGAAATCGGCCGGGAGACCTACCCTCAACCCCGTGGCTGGATGCTGTCAGCCGGCAGCACCGGGCAAACTTCGACCTCTGGCATATTGAGGATGAAGCCCGCAGCCCGGGCGCGACAGATGGAGCTTTGGCCGACGTGAAGCGCCGGATCGACCGCACCAACCAGCTCCGCAATGACCTGGCAGAGAAACTGGATGTTTTCCTGTTGGAATGGCTTGCCCCTCAGGCACTTCCAAACCCGAAAGCCCCGCTGAATTCAGAATCCCCTGGGTTGATGATCGACCGGCTGTCGATTCTGGCCCTGAAGCTTTACCACACCCGTGAAGAATCGATGCGAATGGACGCGCCAGAAGGCCATGCGGCCCGTAATCTGGAGCGGCTGGCCATCCTTGACGAACAGCGCTCCGACCTGGCCGCCTGCCTCGGAACTCTTTGGCATGAGACTCTTGAGGGCGAGCGGCGGTTCAAGCTTTACCGGCAACTGAAGATGTATAACGACCCTTCCCTGAATCCGGCGGTTTACAGGGCCCGGCAGCGGTAACTGCCGCAAACCGGCCCGGTTTTCGCCGCCCGCAGGCCGCACCCCATTGACGTAGAACGGACTTATGCGTATAAAAGGGGCCGGACGCTTTTTTCTGTAACGTTCTCGACAGATGTTGCACTACCTTTCGGCGAACACGCGCTCAAAGATTCCCCATCCGTTCGCCGAATTTCAAATTCATGAAGCACGAGGCCAAATCTGAAGTGGCTGTTCGCAAAAAATCCTCTGAGACTTCGGTAAAAACGGTAAGCCGCGCGGCGGCGTTTACAGGCCCTGCCTTTCAGCAGTATCAGTCCGCCGTTCAGCTTGTGCAGCAGGGTAAATATGAAAAGGCGCTGGCCGCCTTTGAAAAGCTCGTGCCTACGGCTCCATTCGAATTGATCGAGCGTTGCCGCATGTATATGGCCACCTGCCAGCGTCAGTTAAACACGCATGGATTGAAGTTCCAATCGGCGGGTGAACGGTATGACTACGCCATCTCGCAGCTGAATGCCGGCTATTTTGAAGAAGCCGCGAATGAGCTGAAGGGCATCATCTCCGACGATCCGGGCGCTGATTTCGCTTACTACGGTCTGGCCGTGCTCGACTCGATCACAGGCCGGGCGCAGGATTGCCTCGATCACCTGTCCCAGGCCATCGAAATCAATCCCAAAAACCGCCTGCAGGCCCGCTCGGATAATGACTTCCAGGGGATGGTAGACGACCCCCGGTTCACGGAGTTGCTGTATCCTGAAGTGGCTTGAGTCCTGACAAAAAATCCGGCTCTCCGAATCAGGCCCGGCAAAGTCCGGGCCTTTCGCCGTTTGCAGAGGCTCCTGAAGTCACTGCCCTCGCTCCCCTCCACGTGGTGGCCATCGGCGGCGGAACTGGGTTATCCACCTTGCTTCGCGGTCTGCGCCGGCACGTCAGCGTGCCAGGCCAGCCGGCAGGCAGCGATGCTCTGATTGCCGACCTCGCCGCCGTGGTCACCGTGACCGACGACGGCGGATCCTCCGGCCGCTTGCGCAAGGACTTCAACATGCTCCCTCCCGGCGACCTGCGCAATTGCATGGTTGCCCTCAGCGAGGAAGAAGACCTGCTCTCCAAGCTCTTCGCACACCGCTTCCGCGCCGGTGATGCGCTGGAAGGACACAACTTCGGCAACCTGTTCGTCGCCGCTCTCACTGAATTGACCGGCGATTTTGCCCATGCCGTGCAGCTCGCCTCAAAAATTCTCGCTACGCGCGGACGAATCTATCCGGTCACAACCGCCAATGCCACTCTGGTGGCCCGCATGACGGACGGCTCGCTGGTACGCGGAGAAACCTCGATTACGGCAAGCAAACAGGTAATTGCTGAGCTGATGCTTGACCCGCCGGATGCTGCTGCCACGCCGGAGACACTGGATGCAATCAAACGTGCGGACCTGATCTCGGTCGGGCCGGGATCGCTCTACACCTCGCTTGTCACCAACCTGCTGGTCAAAGGCATCCCGGAAGCACTGGCAGCGGCCCGCGGAACCCGCGTCTTTATCTGCAACCTGATGAGCCAGGCCAATGAAAGCCTCGGCTTGACCGCCTCGCAGCACATTGAGCGAATTTACGAACACACCGGGGCTCCCATCTTCGACTACGCAATTGTCAACACAGGACGGTTCTCGGATGAGACGCTGGCCCGATACGCGGCCGAACACGCGCAGCCAATTGAAGCGGATCTTGAGCGCATTGAGCAACTGGGCGTGCGCTGCATCGCCGGCGACTTCGCCAGCGAAGACTCCGTCGTGCGGCACAATGCAAACCGTGTAACCGGAGCTTTACTCACCTTGGGACGGGCTGCAGCTTTCCGGCGAACATAATCACCCTTTTACTCGCTTCCATACAAATATCCTTTCCAGTGCATGAAACGTCTTTCCGTTTGGCCGCACTTTGGATACAGTTGTGTCGCGCAGTTCACATCCCCTCGAGAGTAAGGAGAACTCGATGAGCATTGCCCGTTTGGCATGTGCATCCGCTGTCGTAGCACTGGTACTACTGCCTGCATCATGGGCCCAGAGCCGCAAACCAGGCCTGTATCAAACAACCTCCAAAATGACGTGGGACAAGTCGCCCTTTCCCGCAGGAATGCCGCAGGGAGCCATGGGCGGCACTGAGCACACCTCCCAGGTGTGCGTCACGCAGGAGCAGATCGACCGTTTCGGCACCGCTCCCCCACAGATGCGCGGGCAGGATTGCCATCTTACAGACGTCAACAAAACCGACCATGGAATGACCGCGCACATGGTGTGCAGTGGGCACATGGCAGGCAAGGGCGACCTGAAAGTCACCTGGACCGACGCCGATCACTCGACCAGCACCTTACACTTTGCGGGCTCCATGCAAATGGGAGCGAACTCAATGCCGTTCGAGTGGACTGTTGAAAGCACCTCGAATTACAAAGGGCCGGACTGCGGGAGCGTCAAGCCTCTGCCGATGCCAAAGGATTAGCAGGAGGGATTCGTGAAGCTCAGGGGGTGCGGCTAGGGCCGTGCCCCTTCTTTATTTCAGGTGCCGGCAGTTTCCCACGCCGAACTTGACTTGCAGGGAAATAGCCTTCTTCGGCGCACAATAGAACTCGGAAGACCGCCCGGATTGGTGCATTGATTCACCTGCTGTCTGATTAAGTTCTTCTTTCCGTTATACGAAACGCTAAGTCTTTTAGAATCCAATACGATAGGCAGGGGTCAACGCGCAAGCCTATTTACTTGAAGACTTTACCGTCTTTTTGTAGTTTTTTTTGCGGACGATCGTCCTGGCCTTCCACCGTCCGCTTGAGCTGGCCGCAGGCAGCATAGATATCCCGCCCGCGCGGCTTGCGCAGATACGCCGGGATTCCCTCAGCAGTCAGCATCTGATGGAAGCGCTCTACCGCGCCCTCCCCCGGCATGGAAAAAGGCACACCAGGACCTGGGTTCCAGGCAATCAGATTGACCTTGGCCGCAAGCCCTGTGCGGCGAACGAGCCGTGCAACTTCAAGCGCTTGCTCAGGCCGGTCCGTGACCCCGCCAAGCAGAACGTACTCGAAAGTGACGCGCTCGCGCGGGCGGAGTTGAACGCCGCGCACCGCATCCACCACGTCTTCAATGGACCACTTGCGGTTGATTGGCATCACCTCGCTGCGCACCTCGTCATTGGGCGCATTCAGGCTGATGGCCAGTTTGGGGCGCATCTCCGTCGGCTCCGCGGCGAAGCGCTCAATACCGGGAACAATGCCGGAGGTGGAGACAGTCATGCGTTGAGGGCTTAGTCCAACCTCCTTCACAAGCAGGCGGACGGCGTCCATCCATGCGTCGTAATTGAGAAAAGGCTCTCCCATGCCCATGAAAACGAGATTGATCCGTTCGCGGCCAACCTCCACCTGGTGACGGTCCAGCACGGCCACCACCTGTCCGGCGATCTGGCCAGCCGTCAGATTGCGCTTGAGGCCGAGCTTGGCTGTAAGGCAGAACTGGCAGTTGACGGCACATCCAACCTGGCTGGAAACACAAATGGTGGCCCGTGCACGGCGCTTCCCTTCTGACCGGCGGCCGATTTCTTCATTGCCGGCCTCGCTCCCGTCGCCCGCTTCTCCGTCGTCGCCTTCCGGCATCCATACCGTCTCCACAGTTTCTGACGCATCGGCTCCGAATTCCACCAGATACCGCTCTGTCCCATCCACCGAAACAAACGACTGCGCAATCCGGGGACGGTTAATGGACCATCCTTCGGCCGCTAGCCTGCCGCGCAGAGAAAGGGAGAGCGTCGTAATTTCGTCGATCGTTGTAATCCGTTGACGGTAGAGAGCTTCCGCGAGCTGCTTGCCGCGAAAAGCGGGCTCTCCCAAATCTGCCATGACTTTCCCAAGTGCAGCTTCATCGAGCCCGAAGAGCGAGCGCTCGCTTCCCTCCACAGGGGGATTGGTGTCTAATCGAACAAGTCGGTTTACAGGATTGGCCACGTCAGGGCCCAGAATACGGCATTCGGGCGATCATCGCACCTCAACGACCGGCAGGACAGCTTCCGTATCCTGTACTTCATAAAGCGCATCAAATCAGAGAACAGGGATTTTTTTATTCCAACGATGACGAACGAACGCAATCTTCGACGTACTGTGCTGCCCAGCGGCCTGATCGTGCTCACAGAGCGCATGGAACATGTGCGCTCCGTGGCTATGGGAGTCTGGTTCAAGTCCGGCTCGCGCTGCGAACCTGCGGAGACCAACGGTATCTCACACTTTGTGGAGCATATGGTCTTTAAGGGGACCCGCTCGCGCACGGCTCAGCATATCGCGCGAGAAATGGACTCCATCGGCGGCAACCTCGATGCTTTCACGGGCAAGGAAACCATCTGTTTCAACGTCAAGTCGCTCGGCGACCACGTGCCCATTGCGCTCGACGTGCTTGGTGACCTGGTGTTGAATCCCATCTTTGCCGAAAGCGATATTGAGCGCGAGCGCGGTGTGATTCTGGAAGAGATCAAGATCGACGAAGACAATCCCGACGTGCTGGTACACGAGCTGTTCACGCAGAACTTCTGGAAGGATCATCCACTCGGCAAGCCGATTCTTGGGACCACTTCAACCGTTGCGCGCCTGAGTCAGCAACAGTTGTTTGATTACCACAACGACCGCTTCCACGGCGGCAACATGCTGTTTTCAGCCGCCGGCGATCTGGACCACGATGACTTTGTGGAGCAGGTGGCAACCAAGTTTGCCCCACTGGCCTCCGGCACGTTGATGGACGAGGAACTGGCTCCGCCGACAAGTGCGCGCATTATTCTGCGCAATAAGAAGTCTCTCGAGCAGGTGCAGATTTGTCTGGGTGTTCCGGCGCCTCCCATCACTGATGAAAATCGCTATGTGACTCTGATTCTGAATACGATTCTTGGCGGCGGCATGAGTTCGCGTCTCTTCCAGACTATTCGCGAAGAGCGCGGCATGGCCTATTCGATCTTTTCGGATCTGAGCCCCTATCGCGATACCGGCACCTTGTGCATCTACGCAGGCACATCGGCCTCGCGCGCGCTGGAAGCAATCGATCTGATCCTGCTGGAACTGCGCAAGATGAAACAAGAACCGCTCAGCGCCGAAGAGCTGAAGCGCGCCAAGGACCAATTGAAGGGAAACATCTTGATGGGGTTGGAGAGCTCTAACGCACGCATGGCCAATCTTGCCCGGCAGGAAATGTACTTCCAGCAGTTCTTCACAGTGGACGAGATTATTGCGCGCATCGATGCCGTCACTGTCGACCAGGTTCAGCTTATGGCGCAGAAACTGTTCGACCCCGAGCGCATCGCCGTGACACTGCTCGGCCGGCTGGATGGCATCAAGCTGAACCGCAAGCGACTGGTGTGCTGAGCGTTTGGTTTCCTTCCCGCGTCCATACGGTGTAGCATTTTCTTCGGAGAGGCGAGCCGTAACAGCTTGCACTCCTGAGGCTCAAGACCCAATGAAAAGCAGGACGAACAGGCTTATGACATTACGCAGGCAAAACAGAGCCGCGGAGAATGGCTTCACGCTGATGGAGTTGCTGATTGTCATCTCCATCATCTTGGTTCTGATGCTGGTTGCCATCCCGACAGCGGGCAAGATTCGCCGTCATGCAAATGAGGTTTCGGCCCAAAAATCTTTGCAAACGCTACAGGAAGCTGAGTCGATGTACGCTTCGACTTACCCTTCAGTTGGCTTTTCGTGCACAATTCAGGCTCTTGCCGGTGATGCGAGCGCTGGACCATCCTCGGCGCAGGCAGCTGGCCTGATCAACGGTCAACTAGCAACAGGGATCAAAGACGGTTACGTCTTTAACATCTCCAACTGCACAAAGGTGACGGCGAACAACACTGAACGCATCACGGGCTACACCCTGACCGCTGTTCCGGCAACGATTGGCAAGTCTGGTGATCGCGGCTTCTGCCTCGATGACGGCGGCGCAATGAAGGCCGATCCCGCGGGCGGCACGAACTGCACGCAGTTGGTGCAATAACGGTGCGCCTTTTCGATATGCGGCACAGCATGATGCTGGCCGCGCTAGTCATCTCTCCAGTTTTGATGGCTGCGCCAGCTCCCAGCCTGCATGAGCTGGCACAGCGCGTCGACGACCACTACAACCGGCTGCACTCACTGAAGGCCAGCTTTACTGAGACCTACCAGGGCATGGGTATGACCCGCACAGAGAGCGGCACGCTCTATCTGCGCAAACCGGGCCGCATGCGTTGGGATTACGCAAGCCCTTCAGGCAAGCTCTTCCTGCTGGATGGCAAATATGCGTGGAGCTACACAAAGGGCGACGCCCAGGTGCAACGCATTCCGGCAAAGGAAGTGGACGACCTCCGCTCGCCGTTGCGCTTCCTGCTCGGACACACAAAGCTCGAAAAGGAGCTCACCAACCTGACCATGAAACCCGCGGCACATGGCGACTTCACGCTGACGGGCAAAGTAAAGGGCCAGGAAAAGCGCATTGATCACATTGCGCTCACGGTGACCACCGACGGCCAGATTGACACCATCGTGATTGAAGAGGCCGACGGCGCCACAACCAGCTTCTACTTCACGCATCAAGAGACAAACGCGACAATCCCGGAGGCCCAGTTCCACTTCGCCCCGCCCAAAGGTGTACCGGTGGTAAACGGCCTTCCGCCGGTTTAGCCAGAATTTTTCTGTTTCGAGATACCATGAAGAACGCCGCCAGATTTATCTGGCGGCGTTCTTCATGCAAAATGTCCGCTAATCGGCAGCGGCAAGAACTGGCTCTCCAGGAAACTTGACTCCATAACGCTCCACGAGCCCCGGCACACTTGATGGATCCATTTCAAGCGCGTAACGTCCGCACAGTTCGCCCAGCGCTTCGGGGGCTGCGCCCGTTACTCCTCCCAGGCCGACCAATTCGCGGAAAAACTGCTCAAAACCGGCAGGCGCGATGATTTCAAGAATTCGGCACGGCATCTCACCCGCGTTCCAGAAGGTGTGCCACTGGTTACGCGGCTTCCAGACCAGATCGCCCGGGTTGGCAACCACGTAATCGTCGCCCAGAAGCGCTCCCAACTGGCCCTCAAGAATGAAGCTGTATTCGTCCTCCCGCGCGTGGCGATGCATGGGCGCAGCCAGTGCATGAGGCCCCATGGGGTGCTCGACAAGCGAAAACCCGCCCGCCGAGTCAATTCCGTCAATCATGAAGCGCACGCCGATGGTGCCGAGGAAGCCCGCATTCCCTTCCCGTGGACCCAGAATTCTTGCTGCCATCATTCCCTCCTTAAATTTCACTGAACAAACATGTTCAACCAAATATACGCATGGAATGAAGATGTGTCAATATTGAATAGACAGTTTTGCTCTATGAAAAAGCGCCCTTACAGAATGACACGTCGCTCCCAGCAGGAGGAGGAGACGAAGCTGCGCATCGCGGCCAGCACCATGGAACTGCACGGCACCGTAGGTCCTGCGCGGACAACCATCAGTGCTGTAGCCGAGCATGCTGGCGTGCGGCGTGCGACGGTGTATCGGCATTATCCTGATGAGCTGGCGTTATTCACAGGCTGCTCAAGTCTTTGGCTCGCCAACAATCCATTGCCAGATATGGGACGCTGGGCGGCGATCAAGGATGTGAACGTGCGCCTCAGAACTGCTCTGGACGAGTTGTACGCTTTCTACCGGCGGACGCATGCCATGCTGACAAATTTGTTTCGCGACGAGGAGGCAGTACCCGCGTTGAAGCTCGTCTTCGCGGCCTTTCGACAGTACATGGCAGCTGCGCAACAGTTGGTGCAGCAGGACCGGCAACCGAGTAAGACGTCCAAGAGCCAAGTTAATGCAGTGATCGGGCACGCGCTTTCGTTCTTCACCTGGCGATCTTTTGCGCTTGAGCAAGGGCTGGACAATGAGTCCATTCGAGAGCTCATGGTCCGCTTGGTGGACACGGCAGAGAACCTGAAGCGTTAGGCGTCCATACCCACTTCAATTGAACTGCGTACGGCCCAATTCATGCGCTACACTTCCGACGGCGCACATTTGACTGAAGGTGCGCACTTTGCGCGCGAAGCGCGCTCGCTTCATGCGAGCACAATCCATTTTGGAGAAAGTCCATGTCCAATTCCCTGCCTGGTTCGTCCCGTTCAATTACCATGTCACGCCGCAATTTTGTGCGCACTGCCGGCGCAGCCGCCGTAGTTGTTTCCTCTCCTTTCACCCGTTCTGCGTTCGCACGAACGGCGGCATCCAACCGCATCACCATCGGCGTCATCGGCTGGGGAATGATGGGACCTTCGAACACGAAGGAGTTCCTGGGCTATGACGATTGCCAGGTTGTGGCCGCATGCGACATCCACAAGGCGCACTTGCAAGCTGCTGTGGACACCATCAACTCGCACTATGGCAACAAGGACTGCAAGGCGTATCACGACTACCACGAAATTCTTGAGCGCGACGATATCGATGCGGTGATGATCGCGATTCCCGACCACTGGCACGCGGTGGCAGCAACTGCGGCAGCCGCGAAGAAGAAGGACATCTACGGGGAAAAGCCGCTGGCAAAGACAGTGGCCGAGCAACAGGCAATTGTGAAGGCTGTGGAAGCGAACAACGTGATCTGGCAGACCGGAAGCTGGCAGCGGTCAATTCCACAGTTCCATAAAGCAGCTGAGATTGTACGCAATGGATTGATCGGGCCTGTAACGCATGTGGAAGTGGGGTTGCCCGGCGCACCATATGACTTCCCACATACGGTTCCGGCGCTGCAGGAAAGACTGGCTACAGAGCAGATTCACATCAAAGACCCTTCAGAGTTGGTAATGGGAACACCCGCCTGGAACCTGGCCGTAGCACAACCGCAGGCCGATCTGGACTACGACACTTGGATTGGCCCATCGCAGATGGAGGATTACATTGAGGCGCGCGTCTACCAGAACTGGCGCTGGAATTACAACACCGGCGGCGGCCAACTGATGGACTGGATTGGACACCACGGCGATATCGCGCACTGGGGACTTGGCTTTGACAGAACGGGGCCATCGGAAGTGTGGGGATTTGGCGACTTCCCGGAGAAAGACGCCGCATGGAATGTAGCACGCAAATACACGGTAGCTTGCACGTACAAGAAAGAAGTGACGGGCTACGCAAACGATGTGCACATGACGATTGCCGGCGGATCAGCGGCAATCTCGATGGGCTGCAAGTGGATTGGACCGGAAGGCTGGGTGTGGGTGGACCGTTCAGGCTTCGACTGCAGCAATCCAGAATGGCTGAAGCCGGGCCCGCTGCCGGAAAACCTGCGCAAGATCAAACTGTATGAATCGAAGGAGCACCGGCGTAATTTTCTGGATTGTGTTAAGTCACGCGAGCAGACGATTACCCCCGTGCAGACGGCACATCATTCAACAATGCCGGGACACCTCGGACTGATTTCGATGCTGACGGGCAAGGCAATTCACTGGGACCCAAAGACGGAAACGATTGCCAATGACGCGGAGGCATCGGCACTGCTGACACGTCCATTTCGTGCTCCCTACAAGCTTGCTTAAGTGATTTCTGCACCGGGCAAAAACATGCGCGGTGCAGGACTCTCTGCTCTGTTCGGCCACGTAGAATGAAAAGTGCAAACACGGAGCCTGACGTTGGCAGCACTTACATTGCGACCGAATCTTGCAGAATTAATAGATCATGCCTGGCAGGCGGCCCGCGATCTACCGGGATTTCTTCTGGAGAATGAGGCGCGCTTTCTTGCGATGGCCGCGGCTTGCGCGCCGGAAGATGGCGTAATCGTCGAGATTGGCAGCTTTAAAGGCAAGTCAACCGTTGTGCTGGGAACGGTGGCAAAACACTACGGACTTGGGCCGGTGGTTGCCATCGATCCGCATACATTCCACTCCGCTGAGTTGGAGGAGTATCGCAGCAAACCTGGCGCTTCATCGTATGACGAGTTCATGCGCAGCATCGAGTCCGCAAATTTGGAAAACATCGTCGAGGTACACCGCGATTTCTCAAACGCCGTGTGCGCTCACTGGCAAAGGCCCATCCGATTCCTGTGGATTGACGGAGACCACAGCTACGCAGGCGCCAAAGCGGACTTCGACGGATTTATGCCACATGTTGTGGAACATGGCATTGTGGCATTCCACGACGCGCTGCATGAGTTTGCCGGACCGATTCGGGTTTTTGTGGAAGACGTATTGCGATCGAACGACTATGGCGCAGCGGGGTTCGTAAATTCAATCGCGTGGTCACAATACAGGCCCGCGGATGGGGAGCAATTCCATGCGCAGCGAGCTCAACTGGCAAAGCGCGCGGAGCTTTTGATTCCCTTCCTGAACGATGAGACCGGACTCAAGGGTGCGCGCAAGGCTCTCTACAAGCTACGACGCTCGCAGGTACCGCGCTCGCTGCCGACTCTGCAGGAGTTTGCGTCCGCGCTTGGCTGACCGCCTACTCGTAGCGGAGCGCTTCAATGGGATCAAGATTTGCTGCACGAATTGCCGGGATCATTCCGCTGACAAGCCCGGTGATAACCAGGATGCCTGTAGCCACAATCACAGTGGTGGGTGAAATGAGCAGATAAATATCCGCATCATGTGCATGCTGTGCAATGGCGCTGTAAAACGTGATGCGCCCTACCAGTTTGGAAATGAAGTAGGCAAGCAAAACGCCACTAATACCGCCGACACCGGTAATCACAAAAGCTTCGGACAGAAATTGAATGAGGATGTGGTGCTTCTGAGCGCCGAGAGCCTTCTCCACGCCGATTTCGCGCGTGCGCTGTTGCACGGCAACGAGCATGATGTTCATGAGGCCGATGCCGGCAATGCCCAGAGTGAGTGCGCCTACAAGAGAAAGCAGTACCTGAAGTGCCGTGGAGAGAATCTGGAATTGGTGCAACTGCGTCATCAAATTGGCGACATAGACTGCATTGTGGTCAGAGGGATTGAAATGGTGCGCAGAGCCGAGCGTGCTGCGAAGGGCCTGTTCCGCAAGCATGTTGTTTCCACGGTAATTAAACCAGATACCGTCCAGATATTTGGTGTCTTTGATATCGCTCATCGTGCGGAAAGGAACGTAGATCTGGGTGTTTCGATTGTTGTTTCCCCCTTCCTGCATTTTGGGCTCAAGAACGCCGACAACGGTGAACATCACTCCGTTCAGGCGAATTGTTTCTCCAATTGCCCAGCGCCCTGAAAACAGCTTGGTCTTCGCATCGGAACCAATCACACATACGTGCGCGCGCTCTTCCGCTTCCTGGCCATTAAAGAAGCGGCCTTCCGCGGTATCGAGTTTCCATATGTCCTGAAAAACCGGGTAGACGCCATTTACCGTCCAGGTGTATTTGTGCAGCTCGTCCTGCACGGGAACGTCTTTCTGCACTGTGGGTGAAATGTGCTCGATGCCAGGAACCGAATTGGCAATACGATCCACATCATCCATGGTGAAACGAACAGAAACACCTGATTTGGAACCGCCAGCCTGTTCACTTGTGCGTCCGGGAAAAACGCCGATGACATTAGTTCCCCATTGGGCGAAAATGGCTTCGATGGCACGGCTGAAGCCAGCGCCATATGCCAACAACAACACAACGGTTGCAATGCCCCACGCCATGCCGATCATGGTGATTGCGGTGCGGCGGCGATTGAAGACCATCGCCTCCCATGCCTGACCGAGGATGTCTTTCAACATGGCATTTACTCCCTGCGCAACGCTTCAATTGGATCAAGGTCGGCGGCTTTACTGGCCGGATAAAGCCCAGCGACAATGCCGCTGAGAATGAGAGAGCCGAGGGCAAGCGCAACGGACCAAGGCACAAGTCGCGGCGGATCAAAACCTGGCATTTTACCTGTGAGGAAATGCTGCAGAAGGCCCATGAATCCCGCGGAGACTGCAACTCCAATGACTCCGCTTATGCTGGTGAGAAGCAGTCCCTCAAGAAAGAACTGCGAGAGAATACTTCGGCGCGTGGCGCCGAGCGCTTTCATGATTCCGATTTCACGCGTTCTCTCTGTAACGGAAACGAGCATGATGTTAATGATGCCGACGGCGCCAAGCCCTAGTGTCACAACACCTACGCCGCCAAGAAAGATATCCATCACAGTAAAGATGACGCCGACAAGCTTTTCTTCCGTGATTGTGTCAAATTCTTCAAAGGCGTCGGTCATGTTGGGATCGAAGCCGTGGCGCTCTGCAATCACCCGATGGACAGCGGCTTTTGCGCCGGTAATTTCTCCACGAACGGTGGGCTGATACTGGATGGAAGTGAGCGCATCCTGCGCGATGTTGTCCCCCTTGAGCGGGAACAACTGGATCATGGTTGTAACGGGAATGTAGATTTTCTGATCGTCAAAGTCATTATTACCGCGACTGATCTTATCTACCGACCCCACAACGGTGAATGCTGTGCCGTTGATGAGAATGGTTTCACCAACCATGGGACGGCCGGAAAAAAGCAGCGTTGCAGCTTTCGAGCCAAGGACAGCGACTCGACGGCGCTGATCAATGTCCTGCTGGTCGATAAAGCGTCCACGATCCATGGGAATGAATCGGATTTCAGCATAATTCTGATCGACACCGAGGACTCTGCTTGACGTGTTGTTCCACTGGCTGACTTCGTAAAGATCGGAGCGGCCAAGCTCAACTGTGACCGCACGCAGTTCGGGAAGCTTTCTGAGCGCTTCTGCATCGCCAAGCGTGAGCTGATAAGGACGCATGCCAGTGTGCTGATTGGCGACAGCAGGAATGGTGCCGTTCCACATCATCACCAGGTCATTTCCCAGCCTGGAAAGCTGACGGCGCTGGCCAGAGCGGAAGCCTTCTCCAAGGCCGACGAGAACGAGTAGTGAGCCAACACCCCAGGCAATTCCAAACATAGTCAGGAAGCTACGCAGCTTATTGGCCGAAATAGCTCTGAAGACCTGGCCGAGAGTGTCGGAAAAGGATTGCATATCGATTGGACGCGGCCGTGGGAGACACAGCAGCCCTCAAGCAGAAGATACGCGACTCGAGTGGTATCAGTTCCCTCGCAGGCAACAATCTGCCGAATTGCCGGATTCTGGCGATTCCTATTTGTATGAGTAGAATCCGCGGCCGGATTTGCGGCCAAGCCAGCCGGCATCCACCATTTTGACCAGCAGCGGACAGGGGGCATATTTCGGATTGCCGAAGCCCTCCTGCAGAACGCGCATGATATCGACGCAGACGTCGAGGCCGATGAAGTCGGCCAAAGTGAGCGGGCCCATGGGATGAGCCATGCCCAGTTTGAAGACCTGATCGACGGCTTCCGGAGTGGCGACACCCTCCAAGACGGTGTACGCCGCCTCATTGATGAGAGGCATAAGTACGCGGTTGGAGACGAAGCCCGGCGCATCATTGACTGCAACCGGTGTCTTGCCGAGTTCGATGGCGAGGGCTTCGACGGTGGCAAAGCTTGCATCGCTGGTTGCGATGCCGCGGACGACCTCTACTAGCGCCATCATCGGCACAGGATTGAAGAAGTGCATGCCGATGACCTGCGACGGCCGCTGCGTGAGCGCCGCAAGGCGCGTAATGGAGATGGAGGATGTATTGGTGGCGAGGATTGCGTCGGCGGGCAGAATGCGGTCAAGCGAGCGGAAGATTTCTGCCTTCAAATCAAAACGCTCGGGTGCAGCTTCAACGACCATCTGCACAGAAGCCAGTTGCTCCCGATCGGTGGTTGGAGTAATGCGGGCGAGTGCCGGCTCAATTTCTCCGCTGGGCAGCTTGCCTTTGGCTGCTTCACGGGCCAGGTTGGTCTTGATGGATTCGAGCGCGCGGTCGAGAAAGCGCTGTTCGACATCGCAAAGAAGAACCTCGAAGCCCGAACGGGCAAACGCATGTGCAATGCCGGACCCCATGGTCCCTGCACCAACCACCGCGACCTTTTCAATTTTGCTCATGTCATCTGCTCCTGGAACTTCACTGGGGAGTTTAAAGCAATTCCTGAGACAGCGTAACCATCTAGCATCCATACCAGGCGGCGCTCTCTGTTTTTCGTGGAGACTTTGGGGTGCCGGTTTGGCGATAGAGACGGCCAGGAATTGTTTAACAGGTAAAAAGGAAGCGCCGCGGTTATGGCCGCGGCGCGCAAGCTGATGAAATTGAGATATCCGTCAGTTGCCCATCTGATTCATGCCTTGAAGTTGCATATTGTGCGTCAGCGTGAGGGTCATATACGTACCGTTATCGAGATGCACCTGCGGATGACTTACGAGGAGGTGCGTCGTGACTGCGCCAGCACCGACAAGTCCGCCTACGAGTGCGCCTACCGGGCCCCCAATGTAAGCCCCTGTAATGGCGCCGGCGCCGATTGCTCCACCATATTCGATGCCCGCCCGCTTGATGCCGGGATCGGGAATAATTTGCCCTTCGGCCTGCACGCGATTACGCGAACCGGGTGTGGAGGCAACCACGGCATGAAGGCGATAACTTGAGCCATCCGGAAGTGTGACCCAGTCAGGCTGCAACATGAGCGATCCTGAACCGGCAAAGTGCCCTGTGGAAGCATCCGAAACGCGACCCTGAATAACCGAACCTGCAGGAATGACGACATTGCCATCAGCAAGCACGTCGCTGGCGACACGTGCCCGGAAGGGATCGCCAACCTTGTTGAAACCGCTGGAAAGATCCGTGAGCAGCTTTACGCGAATGACGGTACCCGAGGCAATTTGCCCTGGCGGCAGTGCCGGCGGGTGCACAATTCCACCATCCGGATCATTGGCATAAGACGGGGTACGCTGCGTGAGCGCGGGCTGCACGGTACCATACGGCTGATTCTGTGACTGGCTGGCTACTTGGACGATACCTGCATCCGTGCCCTGGTGCGCATAAAAGTTCTTCTGTCCCTGCTCCTGAACTGGAACCGGCAACGCAGCAGTTGTTGCAGCAGTCTGCGCCTTTGAGGCCGGTGCAATGACCGGCTGGGCTGCTGTGTACGGATGCCCCGCGGGAGGCTTCGCCTCAACCTCCGGGGTAGCGATGATTGTGTCATCCGACGGTGGATGCGAGACGCCCTCGTAGGGATTGGACTGCTGCGCCACTGCATATGCGGATACGAGCAGCGTGACTGCGCAGATGAAGAGAGATTTTCTCATCACATGTTCTCCTTCTCGCGAACGGAAAGTCCCCACAGTTGTTTAGACCTCGCGAGCAGTGAAAAAGTTGTCTTCAAGCGGCTGGTCAATGCGGCACAATCGCTCACTTTCCATGCTACCGACGCATTGATTCCAGTGGTACTTATTCCGCACGATCAGGTGCCGATCGCGCTAAGAATCAAGGCAGATAACGGGCGATTGCGGATAGCCATTGCGATGCCGGAAGGAACAAACTCAGTTTCAATGTGTGATTTCTGCCACAGGTGGCCACAAAGCCGGGTTTGCTAGAATCCGAAGGGAACAATGCGATTTTTGCGGCGGTAGGCACGGGAGATTTTCACAGTGTCAGGGTTTCTGGAAACGATACAAAGCGCCACCGGAGACCTTGTGCGTGTGGATCGCCGACCTAAATTGAATGACCGGCTGCATCACCATATAGTGAGGACCAAAATGACTGAAATTGTTGCCATTCGCGCGCGCGAGGTACTGGATTCGCGCGGAAATCCGACTGTGGAAGCGGATGTGATTCTGGATAGCGGCGCGCTGGGTCGCGCGATTGTGCCCTCGGGCGCCTCAACCGGCGAACACGAAGCTGTGGAACTGCGCGACGGCGACAAGAGCCATTACCTGGGCAAGGGCGTGCTGCAGGCGGTAGAGAACGTGGAAACCGTGATTGCGCCGGAGCTGGAAGGTATGGACGCGGCCAATCAGCGTTTGATTGACCAGACAATGATTGCTCTGGACGGCACGCCGAACAAAGGTAAGCTCGGCGCAAATGCGATTCTTGCAGTTTCCATGGCTGCCAGCCGTGCGGTTGCGAAGACTTTGGAAATTCCTCTTTACCGCTATCTCGGTGGCATCAATGCCTGTGTGCTGCCCACGCCGATGATGAATATTCTGAATGGCGGCGCACATGCAGACAACAACGTGGACTTTCAGGAATTCATGGTGATGCCGGTTGGTGCGGAGCGCTTCAGCGATGCGCTGCGCTGGGGTGCGGAAGTCTTCCACACGCTGAAAGGCGTACTGAAGAAGAAGGGCTACAACACGGCCGTAGGCGATGAGGGCGGCTTTGCTCCGTCATTGAAGTCGAACACCGAAGCTATTGAAGTAATTCTGGAAGCGATTGAGCTGGCCGGCTACAAGCCCGGCGAGCAGATTGCGATTGCCTTGGATCCGGCGTCGAGCGAGTTCTTCAACAAAGAATCTGGCAAGTACGTCTTCAAGAAGAGCGACAAGCGCGAACTGACAAGCGAGCAGATGGTCGAGTTCTGGGACTCGTGGACGCGCCAGTATCCGATTGTTTCCATCGAAGACGGCCTGGCTGAAGACGACTGGAAGGGCTGGCGCCTTGCCACCGACAAGATGGGTAGCCGCATCCAGCTTGTTGGCGACGACTTGTTTGTGACCAACGTGAAGCGCCTGCAGCGCGGGATTGAAGAGGGTGTTGGCAATTCAATCCTGATCAAGGTGAACCAGATTGGCACCGTGAGCGAGACGCTTGACTCAATCGAGCTGGGCCGCCGTTACGGCTACACATCTATCATTTCGCATCGTTCGGGAGAAAGCGAAGATACGTTCATCGCGGATCTCGCGGTTGCCACGGGCGCGGGACAGATCAAGACAGGTTCCGCAAGCCGTACGGACCGCATTGCCAAGTACAACCAGCTTCTGCGTATTGAAGAAGAGCTTGGCGCCGGCGCGGTTTATCTCGGCATCGAATCGATCAACTACAACGGCTAGCCATTTCAGGTAGTGGACGCTCGACACTTGCGGCGCGGCGAATGCTCGCTTATCGCCCGTAGTAGAGAAGCGGGTGCCGCACGAAAAAAATGCAGGCGGGAGAGGGTACCTTTCCCGCCTGTTCTTTTTGTGGGACAGAAAGTGACGGACGCGGTGCAATTTCGTGGAATTTAGCCATGAAAGCCCTACACTGGAATGGATGCGTTTAGTTCTTGCTTTCCTGCTTTTCCTTAGTTTGTTGCCTGCGGTTGCACAGACCGAGAGTCCTCTTGCCCTTGAGAACCTGAACGACGCAAATCAAATGGGCGAAGAACTGTACCGGGGCTCCGGTGCAACGGGTCTGGTTCTCGTGGTTGTTCGCGGCAATCAAGTTTTCTTCCACGGATATGGCGAAACGGCTCCTGGGTCAGGCCAGACACCGACGAAGGAATCGATCATTCGACTCTGTTCCCTGACAAAGATCTTTACGACCGACCTGTTGTCAAAGATGGTCGCGGACGGAACAGTTCATCTGGATGATCCGCTGCAGAAATATGCGCCGCAGGGCGACGTTGTTCCCGAGAAGGGCGCGCAGATCACATTGCTGGATTTGGCCACGCACACGGCGGGTTTATCGCGTGAGATTGGCACGGCTCCACGCCACACGCCTCACTTTACCTATCCGGACTACGCGACGCGCTGGCAATGGCTGCAGACAACGCATCTGCTCTACACACCCGGCACGCAGGCTTACTACTCTAACATTGGCTTTGACCTGCTGAGCGACGCACTGGCCGACGCGGCGCACAAGCCATACGCTACGTTGTTGTGGGAGCGCACAATCAAGCCTTTGCACATGTGGCAGACAACTTTCTATCCCACCGCAGGTCAATGTGAAAGGCTGATGCAGAGCGCGCGCAGAGAAGGACCATGCACCATTACGGAGAATACGGAAGGAAGCAGCGGACTCTACTCAACACCGGCAGATATGGCCACGTGGCTTGAATACCTGATTGGCGCCGGCGGGTCACACATTCCCGTTCAGGCTGATGCTTCACATGCAATCTATCTATTGCCTTCGTCTCTGCAGAGCCAGTACGGTTTGAGTCACGCGGGAAGGGTGAGCGGCATTGGTTTGGGCTGGCTGCACCTGCGCGCAAACGGCGATCCACAGCACATTATCCAGAAAACGGGCGGAGGCGCGGGATTCACAACATATATAGCGCTCCATCCCGCGAGCCATACAGCGCTGTTTGTGGCGGCAACTGAAGGCTCACCGCGGGCTGGCGAGCCCGGATTCCATCTTTATAAAGCAGCCAATAACGTACTACTCGCGCTTGCGGGTTTGCCGCCCTTGCCGCAGCCGGTGTTTCATGCTCGTACACATAGACGTTTGCTACGAGCATCGAGGCGTGAACATAGCCGCCGCGCCGTAGGCAGAAGGCGCTCGGTCGGGCGAAGCGGAAAGCGCAAAGAACGTGCGGAGTGAAAGAGCAGGCAAACTTGGCGTCGTGCAGGCTGTCACGTTTCCGCCGCAATTAGAGCCGGTATTCTAGAGAAGAACAGATTGAATCAACTTTGAGGTGTTTTTCTACAAATGGCTAGCAAGCGTCCTATTGTATTGACCATTCTTGATGGATGGGGTTATCGAG
>JAGWSG010000116.1 GCA_028876335.1 Acidobacteriota bacterium | reverse complement strand
GCTGAGAATTGGAGAAGGTTTATGGCACTCGCAACCCACACCGTGACCCTGGACCAGGAGATCAATCCCTGGGAAGCGCAGAGCGCACGGTTCGATTTTGCAGCCCGCAAGCTCAATCTTGATGATGGCCTGTGGAAACTGCTCAGAACTCCCTCACGCGAGCTTATTGTTCATTTTCCCGTAAATATGGATGACGGAAGCATCGAGATTTTTACTGGATATCGTGTGCAACACAATATAGCCCGAGGTCCTGGCAAGGGCGGTATTCGCTATGCAATGGATGTGACTCTGGACGAAGTGCGCGCCCTGGCAAGCTGGATGACGTGGAAGTGCGCGGTGGTGAATATTCCTTTCGGCGGAGCAAAGGGCGGAGTGGTCTGCGATCCGCACAAGATGTCGCAGGGCGAACTGGAACGGATGACACGGCGCTATACGTCGGAGATTATCGATTTCATCGGACCGGAGAAGGATGTTCCCGCGCCCGATGTGAATACCAACGAACAGACCATGGCCTGGATGATGGATACCTACTCCATGCACATTGGCCATACGGTGACGAGCATTGTGACCGGCAAGCCTTTGACCATTGGTGGCTCGCGTGGACGTACGGAAGCGACCGGCCGCGGCGTACGCGTGGCTTGCGACGAAAGCCTTCGCTATTTGAATATGTCTATCGACGGCTGCCGCGTGATTATTCAGGGCTTCGGTAACGTGGGATCCAACGCCGCACGCCTAATGATGGAGCAGGGCTACAAGATCATAGGCATTGCAGAGAAAGAGGGCGGCCTCTACAACTCCAACGGCATCGATATCCATCAGCTGGCAGAGTATAAGTATCGCAACGGAACGACGCTTGGTTTCCGCGGCGCCGAGGCAATGCCGAGTGAAGAGCTGATGGTGAGCGATTGCGAGATTCTTGTTCCTGCCGCGACAGAGAACGTGATCACGAGCCGCAACGCGGAGCGCATCAAAGCGAAGATTATTGTGGAAGGCGCGAACGGACCGACAACCGCAGTGGCCGACGAGATTCTTGCCGAGAAGCGCGTGTTTATTGTGCCGGACATTCTGGCCAACGCAGGCGGCGTAACGACAAGCTACTTTGAGTGGGTTCAGGATCGCCAGGGCTACTTCTGGAAGGAAGCCATCGTCAACGAGCAGTTGGAAGCCATTCTGCGCGACAGCTTTGACGATGTGGTTCGTTACGCGGAAGCGCACAACGTAAACAACCGTATTGCTGCGTACATGCTGTCGATCGATCGTGTTGCCTTCACCATCAAGCAACGCGGAATCTACGCATAACTAGAGTTGAGTTGTACCAGGGGGTGAGTGGGCGGATCGCGTAGCGCGGTCCGCCCGCTCCGCTTTGCAAGCAAAATCAGTCCACTTCCATGCGAGTGAAGTCAGCGCCAGCGAAGCGCAATATGCGCGCCTTGCCCGCGACCACCCGCAGGAACTCCATCGTCTCTGGAGACCAGGCTTCCTCCCCTGCGCGAAAGAGCGCGCCTCCCATGGGCGCAAGGGGAAGTCCATCCGCGACGAGTTTTCCCTTCAGCGCATAGATGCGAATGCCGCCGGCCCAGGGGCTGTCGCTGTAGTAGCAGCCGATGAATTTTGACCACTCAGGCGGTGTGATGAAAGTGCGTGCACCGGTATAAGTGGCACTCACAAACCATTCGTCACGGTAGCTGACCTCAATGACAGGCGGCTTTGGCTTTGCGTTTTCGGTGTCGGCTTGTTTGAGCTCGACTTTACGGCCGAAGTTGAACGCTGCCGATGCGAATTCACCTGGAATTGTGGATACAAAGCTGTCCTCGCCGGCATGTTGCAGCGGAATGGATTTGCCGTCTGCTTCCAGAATAAGGCTGTTGCCG
>JAGWSG010000115.1 GCA_028876335.1 Acidobacteriota bacterium | reverse complement strand
TGGCTCAGAATCTTCACTCACAGTTTCGCTCACAGCAAATTTCCCGCATAGTCCTGGCGAGGGTTTTTGATTCCCTTAGATTCCATCTAAGTTTCTTAAAGTATTGAATGTAGATGATTTAGGAAACTGCTGCTCTATCCACCTGAGCTACGGGGCCACTTTTAGAATGAACAACTTGCGGCCAGCATAGTTGTTATCCACTCACTTTAACTTAACGCAGGGAACTTCATCGCACAAGTATCAGGGCAAGAAGTTCAAAGCTGAGATGTGGCGAGCCTGACCAAGGGTGAACTGCAGCACCTTCGAATCGAAAATGGCCCTGAGCTCGTGACAAAGGATCTGCACAAATGACATGCAGCCACAGGAGGGAAGACGGCCTACTTCGAATCGCGAAGCATGTGGGAGATTTGCTATTGCGAGAACTCAAACTTGAAGCTGAGTGCGGCCACATTCCTCGCCGCGATGCAGCCCACCGGTACAGTAAACGCGGGTGGCAAATAGCTCGGGGCAAGGAGAAGCGGAAACAGCTACGCGCTTAACATTTCTCCACACCCCCGAATTCGGTGATCCATCAACAATGTTTGCTGCGCTACACTTGCAAGGAATCCGGTGCAGAAGATCGGGTAGACCGTACTTACGCACCATCTTTGGAGAGTTACCATGTCTTTTTCTCGACGTCAGATCTTGCGATTGATGGGGGGAACCTGTTCCGCCCTTGCAATGCCGAATCTCGCCCGCCGTGCCTATGCTGCAGCAGATTCGTTCGAGCCGACGCACGCCTCGCTCGACACCTACCGCGTACCGGAGTGGTTCCGCGATGCCAAGTTCGGTATCTGGGCGCATTGGGGGCCTCAGTCGGCCATTGAAGACGGCGACTGGTATGCCCGCAACATGTACATTCAGGGTTCGGATCAATACCAGTACCAACTGACGAATTACGGACATCCCTCCAAGGTTGGTTACAAGGACCTGGTGAATATCTGGCACGCAAGCAAATGGGACCCCGACCATTTGATGAGACTCTACAAGAAAGCCGGCGCCAAGTACTTCGTCAGCATGGGCGTGCATCATGACAACTTCGATCTTTGGGATTCAAAGTACACGCGCTGGAATGCAGTAAAGATGGGGCCGAAGAAAGATGTTGTGGGCATGTGGAAAGAGGCGGCCAAGAAGCACGGTTTGCGCTTTGGCGTCAGTGAACATCTTTGGATCAGCTATAAGTGGTTTGCCGTGAGCCATGGCGCCGACAAGACCGGACCATTGGCAGGAGTCGCCTACGACGGTCGTGATCCGCAATTTGCCGATCTCTATCACGACGCCGACTGTGAGCGATTTATTGATCGTCTTGATTGGAATGACAACGATATTCCTGAGTCGTGGAAGAAGCACTACCTCAATCGCATGACTGACCTGATCGATAAGTATCAACCCGATCTTCTTTACACGGACGGACATCTACCATTTGAAGAATACGGAATGCGCATGGTGTCACATCTATATAACGTGAGTGCCCAATTGCACGGAGGCAACACGGAGGCGGTATACACAAGCAAAGACAGTCTCGATTGCGCGATTGGCACCTGCGTGCTTGACCATGAACGCGGCGTGGCGGAAGGCATTTCAGAACATCCGTGGCAGACGGATACCTGCATTGGCCAGTGGCACTACAAGAAGGGCCAGATTTACAAGACGCCGAAAAAGGTTATCGACTTACTTGTTGACATTGTGAGCAAGAATGGAAACCTCCTACTGAACTTCCCGCTGCCGAACTCAGGCGAACTAGATCCTGCTGAAATGAGGACGCTCGAAGGCGTGACAAAGTGGATGGAAGCGAATAGCGAAGGCATCTATGGCACTCGACCCTGGAAGATTTATGGTGAGGGCCCTTCTACCCAGCAGAAGATTGCCACCGGCAACTTTAATGAAGACAAACAGAAGGATTTGACCGGTGAAGACATTCGCTATACGAAAAAGGGTGATACCGTCTTCGCATTCATAATGGGCAAACCTGAGATTGCGGAAGTGAACGCACTTGGCTTGTGGAGCCAGCAAGACCCAGGAAAAATCAGGAGGGTGCAGATCCTGGGAAGCGGCGGCGATGTGAAGTGGATTCAGGACAATGCGTCATTGCGTGTCAAAAGTCCTGCTGAGCTGCCGTCTGATATCGGCTTTACGTTAAAGGTAGATTTCGCTTAAGAGTTACAAAATCGCAGGCCGGGACAAGATTGAACTATGTCCCGGCTTGTTGTTTTTTGGGAGAAAGTATTTGCGCGCATAATCCAAGACCATGCTCAATTCGGAAGACGCAACCTGGCGTGGCCGACCTGGCATTGGCTGGCCTGTCTGTTGTTTTAGAAGCTCGTACAGCGGAGATGAGCAACCATCATTAGGACCGGCCTATGCCATTCTCCTCGTTTCGCGATTTTTTCTGTCTACCGGAATCGAATAACTTCGCCATCCACCGATACAGCGGATGCAGGGTCGCCCCTCAATCCGTATCGCACCGTTGCGTCATGCTTGCGAATGGACTGCGGCTCGATTGGGCGCCCCGCCCATGATGTGCATGATCCCAGCCGGGGGGCGGCCGGCGCGTAGCTCCTGCGCCATAAACTGCATGTAAGGGTCGATGTGGTGAAAGAAGTATTTGTATCCTTCACACAGGTAATTCAAGCCGGGTTCGCCATCCGGAGTGTTCGCAAATCGGTGCTTGGGGCACTCGCCGTTGCAGGCAAAGCGCACATCGCATGTGCGGCACATCTTCGGAAGGGTCGTCTCTTTGTCTTTTCCAAAGCGCTTCTGCTGTGCGCTGTCCACCATTTCCGCAAACGGCGTATCCTTCACATTGCCGAGCCGGTTTTCCGGGTACACATAGTGATCGCAGGAGTACAGATCACCAGTATGCTCAATCGCCAGAGCGGATCCGCATGTCCGCCGGAAAACGCACAAGCTCGCATCCATACCCATCCAGCTTTCAAGAGCGACGTCGAATTGCTGCACAAATACGCGGCCCACGTCCTTCTTTACCCACTCATCAAAAATGCTGGCCAAAAAACGGCCGTAAACGCCGGGCTGTACAGTCCATTCGGTTACTGCTGCGGCCTGAGTATAGTTCGGCTGAATTAGCACCAGCCCATGGGGATCTGCCTGCGCGGCCTCGCGCTCCACCACAGGAATAAATTGGATAAATCCGCTGCCAATCTCTTTCAGAAACCTATATACCTCAAGCGGGTGCTCTGAGTTTTTGCGGTTCACCACCGTCAGCGTATTGAATTCCACGTTGTTACGCTTCAGCACGTCCAATCCGCGCATCACGCGGTCGAATGTTGGCGCCTGACCTTTGTCCACGCGATAAACATCATGTAGCTCGCGCGGCCCGTCGATGGAAAGTCCAATGAGGAAATTGTGCTCAGCGAAGAATGTACCCCACCTGTCGTCCAACAGCGTTCCGTTGGTTTGCAGCGCATTGCTGATCCTCTTGCCTCCGGCGTATTTCTGCTCGAGTTCCACCACGCGTTCAAAGAAATCGACGCCCAGCAGCGTTGGCTCGCCTCCTTGCCAGGCGAAATTTACTTCATCGCTCGGCTGCGACTCTATATAGCCCTGCACATAGATCTCGAGTGTTTCATCATCCATGGCCCACTTTTTCGTCCCCGGGTACAACTTCTCCTTCTCCAGGTAAAAGCAGTACGAGCAATCCAGGTTGCAGATTGGCCCAATAGGTTTGGTTAAGATGTGGAAGCCGTGGCTTGCCGTGGAGTTACTCATAGCAGCCATCATACCTGTGCATCTGCAATGTGGGCCAATTGACGCCTGGTGTTATAACGATTTACTTTAGGTTCGGCCTGAGGGGTGCATATGGAAAATCGTCGAACTGTTCTCAAGTATATTGCTGGTGCCGTGGGTGCAAGTGCCATCAACCTCGACTCTCTTCAGTCGTTCGCAGACACCGCACATGGTTCTGAACACCGCCCAAACATCCTTTGCTTTGTCGGAGAAGGTCTGCGCTCAGATGAGTTCTCCTTCATGGGCAACAAAATTATCCATACGCCCAATATGGACCGCATCGCGCGCGAGGGCTGCGTCTTCCATAATGCGTTCGTCGTGAATGCGCTTTGTCTGCCGTCCCGCGCCACTATGCTCACAGGCATGTATTCGCACACCACGGGTGCCGTTTCCAACGTGCAGGGCAAAATCGCACCCGGCATTCCACTCGTGTCAGACATGCTGCAAAAGGCCGGCTACGAAACTGCATTCCTCGGAAAGTCTCACATTGAGGGCGCGCTCATGGATCACCCTTGGGACTACTATTTCGGTTTTGTCGGCCAGGCCGACTATTACCGGCCCGTTATCACAGAAGGCATTAAGGGCAAGTACGGAGAGCCCAAACTGTATGCGGGACAATATGTCGATACATTGCTCACCAAGAAGGCAGTTGAGTGGCTTGAGCAGCCGCACGAGAAACCTGTCTGCATGTTCCTGTGGTTTTACGCTCCGCACGCGCCTTTTTATCGTCCCAAGGATATGGTCAACGATCTCAACGGAGTTTCCATTCCTGTTCCGTCTTCCTTTAATGAGGACTTGAAAGATTACCCTGGCAAGCCCCGCGCTGTGGCAGAAGCCGACAACAAGATTGGGTATTCTGAGGTATTCAGTGACGATCCGCGTTCGCTCGAGGAACTTGTCAAAGACCACTATGTCGGCGTGGAAGACAACGACCGCAACATCGGCGCAGTTCTCGAGGTACTGAGGAAGCAAAACAAACTCGAAGATTCGGCAATCCTTATAAGCTCTGACCACGGCTTCTTTCTCGGCGAGCATCATTTTTATGACAAGCGCCTCATGTATGAACCATCCATCCGCGTACCGATGATTCTGCGATACCCCGGCCAAATCCATTCCGGTACCACGCGCGAAGAAATGGTTTTGAATCTGGACATGGCACCAACTTTGCTGGACATTGCAGGCCTCGCTATCCCATCGGATATGCAGGGACGCAGCTTCCTTGAACTTGCTGAAGGCAAGCCCGTACAAGGTTGGCGCAAGGATTGGCTCTACGAATTCTATGAATACCCAGGCTTCGAGAATGTACCGCCTTGTCGCGGTGTGCGTACGGAGCGATATAAGCTCATTCATTACTTTCTGGAACCGGAAGCATGGGAGCTCTACGACCTGAAGACCGACCCCAATGAGATGGATAATCTATACGGTAAGCGTGGCTACGAGCAGATTACGGCGCACTTGAAGGAGCGCCTGCAGGCGCTGCGCGAAGAAACGCACGACAACTTCAAGTACAAGCCCACTGGTATTCCCAAACACTGGAGTTTCGGGACCTCTACAGAATCAGGCTTGGTGAAGAAATAAGTGCAGGCGCAAAAAGCGCCCTTACATCACAAATCGCAGCGGTGAAAACTGCGCTATCGGATGCGTGGTCTTGCCCTTCGTCGCCAAATCGGCAAGGATCTCGCCAACCACACTGGCGAATTTGAACCCATGCCCGGAGAATCCGCACGCAATGGAGCAATGCTCATGCGTGGGATGTGCACCGATAACGAAATGTTCATCCGGTGTCATCGTGTACAGGCATGTCTTCGCACGCACAAGCGTGCCATCAAGCGAGGGAAGCCTGGCCTTCAAACCGGCGACAATGCGCTCAAAATCCGCTGCATGGACTCCGCGATCAATCGTCTCCGGTGTGCATTCCGTCTCACTTCCGTGAATCGCCGCCTTCACACCGCCCTGCGGCCCATCCAGTGCAGGGAAGCCGTAGCCATGAAATGCGCCATCGGAGCTCTCACTCAAATACACGGGGAACTTCTCAGGAAGAAACGCAGTCACGCCACCCACTGGCTGAATCCAGGCCATCACTTGCCGGGTCACACGTAGAGGCACCACATCGTGTAGTGCTTCTTTCGCCCAGGGCCCCGCCGCAATCACCAGATGCCCCGCACTATAAAATCCACGGCTTGTCTGCACTTCAATGCCATTTTCGTCCGCTGTCCACGTGAGGACCTTCTCATCGAACTTCAACTCCGCGCTGGCGTGTGCCGCCCGTTGCAGATGCGCATGAATACACGCTTCAGGCAGAAGATAGCCGGCATGTGTCTCATGCACGGCGGCATCGCCCGCAAGTGGCGCAAAAGCGGGGAAGCGTTTGCGGATGGCTGCTGCATCCAGCACTTCAAAAGGAATGGAATGCTGCTCGGATGCCGCAATCGTTCTCTGCACCAGTTCGCCATCCTGCGCGCCAATATTCAGCCCGCCCGTGATGTGCAGCAGAGAAGTATTTGTATCGCGCTCGAGCCTGCGCCACAGTTCATATGCGCGCAACACGAGCGGAATGTAATTTGCGCTTTCGAAATACGCCTGGCGAATCATGCGCGATCCGCCATGCGACGAGCCCAAATCGTGCGGGGAAGTGAACTGCTCAAGCCCCAGTACGCGCACGCCACGTTCGGCCAGATGCATCGCGGTTGCGCTTCCCATCGCGCCCAGTCCGAGAATGATCACGTCGTAGGACATCAATCTCTCATCTGGGCTCACTGCCCCTGCAATGCAAAGTAAGCCCTGACCTTTGCGCTTCTCTAGGCGGTGGCCCGCTGTTGCTCCTGCCCGCCCATGCGCACGCTTACCACCTTTGAGACGCCGGGTTCCTGCATCGTCACGCCGTAGATCATGTCCGCGCCGTGCATCATCCGCTTGGAGTGCGTCACAATCAGGAACTGCGTTTCGTCGCTCATGCCGCGGAGCATATCTGCAAGCCTGCCCACGTTCGTCTCATCCAGTGCCGCATCCACTTCGTCCAGAATGCAGAACGGACTCGGCTGGAACTGGAAGATGCCAACAAGCAATGCGAGTGCAGTCAAGGCCTTTTCGCCGCCCGAGAGCAGCAGCACATTCTGCAGTTTCTTGCCCGGCGGCGAGGCCACAATGTCCAGACCGCTCTCTGCCTGGTTCTCCTCATCGGTGAGCCGCAGAAACGCCTGTCCACCCTGGAAGAGCCGCGAGAAGACCTTGGCAAAATTCTCGTTGATCTGCGCAAACGCCTCATCAAACTTCGTTCGCGAAATCTGGTCGATTTCCTTGATCGTTGCCTGCGTGTTTTCGATCGACTCGATCAGGTCCTTGCGCTGTGTCTCCAGGAATGCATGCCGCTCGGCCGTCTCCTTGTACTCGTCCAGCGCCATCATGTTCACCGGGCCCATTTGCTCAAGCTTCTGCTTCAGGCCGCGGCAGGTTTCATCTTCTGCCTCAAGTTCTTCGCCGGCAATGTGGACGATTTCAGTATCGGCGCGTAGAGTGGCTGCTTCCGCATTCACTTCAGTCAGGCAACTCGCTTCCAGGTGTTCCAGATCAGACTTGAGCTTTGACCCTTCACTTTGTCTGTTGCCGCGCTCTTCGCGCATCTGGTCCACTGCGCCGCGCTGTGTCTTCAGCTCGGTCTCCATGGTGGCCAGCTTCTCGCGAACGGCTTGCGCCTCGGCCATCAGCTTTTGTGACTGCTCCTCTGCCTCTGCCTTCTGTACCTTCAGTTGCTCTTCACGCTCAGCCAGCTCGGCCGTCTCGCGCGTACGCTGTTCCTTCTCGGCTTCCGCCGCTGCACGCTGCTGCTCAATCGTCATCACCCGCCGCTCAAGATCCGCATGCAATCTGTCTATGCGCTGATAAGCTGCTTCCGCACCGCGCCGCCGCTCTTCAAGACCCGCCAGTTCCGCAGTCAGTTGAGCTGCTTCCTGCTGGATAGTCTCACGCTTCTGCCGCATATCCAGCAGTTTGCCCTGACGCTCTTCCAGACCTGCCTCGGCCTGCTTGTGCTCGCCTTCCAGCTGCACGGCCTCTTCGCGCTTCTGTTCAATGACGGAAACCTTCGCTTCGCGCGCATCCTTATTGCGCGCCGCCTGTAGCGTCCACTCCTGCAGCCGCCGCTCCATGCGCTCCGTCGCTGCTTCCATCTGCTTCAGGGCCGCGCTCTGGTTGGCGCTGTCGCTTTCAGCCGCGCGACGCTCTTCACCTTTCGCTTCAAGCTGGCGATTCAGGTCTTCAATCTCGCGCGTTAGCGTCGCCGTGGCAGTTTCCTTCTGCCCTAACTCCGCCGTCAGTGCCTCCAGCCGCGCTTCCACCACTCGTAATTCGCGCTTCAGCGCCAGCGGACCCTCGCTTGCCGGTTTGCCACCCGTTACTGTGCCGTTGTGGAAGCACTCCCCCTCCGGCGTCAGGAAGTACGCAAACGGATGCTCATACGCCAGCGAACGCGCACGAAACGGATCCTCTACAAGATAGCCATTCCGCAGCTTCGGCAGAATCGTTTCGATAGATCGCTCAAATCCATTCAGTACTCGGATCGCATCTTTCAAAGGCGTGGCACCCTGCACATTAACCGGTTGTGCGTTGTCTTCAAACAACACGCCCTGTGCACCGTCATGTACCAGGAATGTAGCGCGTCCATCCACGCCGGACTTCAGCAGCCGCACACCTTCTTCAGCAGCGCCCCAGCTCTTGACCACGACAAAATTCAGCTCGTCGCGCAAAAACTGGTCCACCACGCCTTCATACGCACCACTCACTTCAATGAAATCCGCAAGTGTGCCCACCGGCGCCATGCCTTCCGCCAGTGTGCCTGGTTTTAGAAGCTGTCGCACAGTGTCGGTCGAGTAGCTGTGGTTTTTGATCAGCGCATCCAGCGAATCACGTCGTCCCGCGGCAGAGGCCTGTTCGCCGCGCAGTTGGTTCACCTCGTTGCGCAGCGTGCTCTCCTCACCGCGTTTGGTCTGCAGTGTTTCGCGCAGTGTTGCAATTTCGCTGGTCAGCCGCGTTAGAGTCTCCGCCGCGCTCTCAAACTTCATCTTTACCTGGCCGCTTTCCACGCCCAGGCCTTCCAGTTCGCGCTGCGTCTGCCCAATTTCGGCATGCAACCGTTCGGACTCGCGCTCCAGTGCGGCCAGGCTCTCTTCTGCCTGTGCTGTGGAGTTGCGCGCATTGCCAGCCTGTGCCAGCAGGCTCATTGCATGCCGCCGAGCCATCTCCATTTCGCGTTCGGCGCCGAACACTTCTTCCTGCGCCGTGCGTGCCTCGCGTTGCCGCGCTTCCACCTTGGCGCGAAACTTCTGTGACTCGCCTGCCGCTGTTTCAAGAAACGCCTTCTGCTGCGTGCGTTCTTCCGCAATGCTTGCCAGCTGCGTCTTCGTCTGCTCCAACTCGCCGGCCGCTGCGGCCATGCGCGACTCAAGTTCGCTCAGCCTCTCGGTATTCGCGCGCTTGCGTGCTGCCGCGCGTTCCATTTCCACGGCAGCCTCATTCGCGCGATTCTGCGCATTCTGTCCTTCATGCTCCAACGTAAAGCTTTGTTCGGTCAGTGCGTGCTGGTTGGCTTCTGCCGCCTCAATTTCTGCCGCCGCAGAATGAATCTTTTCACTCAGTGCGTTGATCTCCTGTTCCAAACGCACCTGCTCGGCATCCATCACGGCCATGCGGCTTGCCAATACTACGCGCATCTTCCCGCGCAACTCATCACGTACCGCGCCGTAGCGTTCCGCCTTGGCTGCCTGCCGCTTCAGGCTGTTCATCTGCCGCGTCACTTCTTCATAAATGTCGTCCACACGCGCCAGATTCTGCTTTGAGCTTTCAAGCCGCAGTTCTGCAAGCCTCTTCTTGGTCTTGAAGCGCGTAATCCCCGCGGCCTCTTCGATAATCGCGCGGCGGTCGTGAGGCTTCGAACTCAGCAGTTGTCCAATGCGTTCCTGTCCGATGATCGCGTAGCTCTCCGGCCCAAGACCGGTACCCATAAAGATGTCCTGAATATCGCGCAAGCGGCACAGCTTACCGTTCAGCAGATACTCGCTCTCACCCGTGCGGAACAGTCGCCGCGTGATGACAATTTCGCCCTTTTGCGCCGGCGTGCGCTGAAACTTCCTCCGCCGAATCTTCAACACCACAGCCTGGGGGCCGTCTGCCTGCTTCTCCGCGCTCGCTTCAGCCTGCTGCACAGAGTTTTCGCTCGCTTGCGCCGCATCGACTTCGCCTTCTTCTTCCAGAACCACGCCCGGCTGCTCAGCTGCAATAATCTCCTCCGCCTCGGCAGCCTTCTGCTTACGCAGCTCCTCCTCATTCCAGTCGCTCGGAGTCTCGTGTTCCACCTCGACTTCCGGCTCCACCGGAATCGGACCCTCATACGCTTCCGGGTCCACCATCGTCAGAGAAACCTCAGCCATGCCAAGTGGCTTGCGCTCACGCGTTCCCGCAAAAATCACATCCTGCATATGGCTGCCGCGCAGCGTCTTCGCGCTCTGCTCACCCAGCACCCAACTCACGCCATCCAAAATGTTTGACTTGCCGCATCCATTCGGCCCAACAACAACCGCCATGCCCGTTCCGGATAGTGTCAGCTCCGTACGGTCACAAAAGCTTTTAAAGCCCAGGATGTGGATCTTCTTCAGTTTCAGCATGTTCTCTCCGATGGCGTACTTCAGGCCATGCACACAGTCTGCCTTGGCCGCGAATCGGGCCGGGCGCGCTCTGCACACACCTCCGTTTACTGACTCTACGAAGCTGCAAACGTCGGGTCAACGTGTACAAAAAGACTCATTGTGGATAAGGGGTCCCCAACTCCCGTAAAGG
Organism: Acidobacteriota bacterium; assembly: GCA_028876335.1. GTDB lineage: Bacteria > Acidobacteriota > Terriglobia > Terriglobales > Acidobacteriaceae > Telmatobacter. Next base: position 1,535 of record JAGWSG010000115.1, on the reverse strand, counting down.
AAAAAATCGGTGCAAAACGGGTCTGAAACTCCGTTTGAAACCGCCGTGAACATCGTGTACTCGACGTTCTTTGCGAAGCAATTGGCTGAGCAAACCTCTGGCCTTCTGCGGCCGAATAGCGGGCGTCCGCCGCACGGCAGGTGCGTCGGTATACACTCTCTTGTGATGGAAACCACCGGCTGCGGTACTGCAATCATTACGCCCTTTCGTCCTGACCAGACGATCGATGAACCCGCGCTGCGCGCGCTCGTCGATTGGCAAATTGCATCCGGCATCGATTTTATCGTCGCCTGTGGTTCAACCGGCGAAGCAGCCACACTCAATGAAGACGAGTGGCTCCAAACCGTCCGCATTGTCACCGACGCTGCGAAAGGACGCGTTCCCGTCTGGGCCGGATGCACACACAACTCCACACGTACCCTTCTAGCCCAGGCTGAAAGGCTCGCGCAGATTCCCGGTGTCGCTTGCATTCTCTCCGCGAATCCCTATTACAACAAGCCCACGCAGGAAGGGCAGTATCAGCATTTCCTCGCGCTCGCTCGCGTAGTCGCACCCATTCCGGTCTGCGTCTACAACGTGCCCGGCCGTACTGGAGTCAATCTCGATCCGGAAACGGTTCTGCGTCTAGCCGCGGACGCTGCCAATATTCAGGCCATCAAAGAAGCCAGTGGCAAGCTTTCCCAAATCGCTTCGCTTGTGCATTCCATGCCTGCCGGATTCAAGGTCTTCTCCGGAGACGATAATCTCGCGCTAGCCGCCATCGGCATCGGTGCGCACGGCCTCATCAGTGTCGCCTCCAATGAAGCACCAGCCAAAGTCGCGCAGATGATACGTGCCGCTCTCTCCGGAAACTGGACAGAAGCCCGCTCCCTTGATCGCACATTCTCCACGCTCTTTGAAGCCAATTTCTGGGAATCGAATCCCGGACCTGTGAAGACTGTTCTCAATCTGATGGGCCGTTGTGAAGACACGGTCCGCCTGCCCCTCGTGCCGCCTACTGCCGCCACCCGGGCGCGGCTTGAGAAGCTTGTTGTTTCACTCGGCCTGCTAGCCGAAGTCGAGGCAAAATAAGCAATTTCCCATATCCATTAGCTTCCGCGGATGGAAGTACGCACCTTATCGCGCGATGTCGCGGGTAGTTTTCCAATTTATAGAGTCATGTAAGTTTTGTGGCCAGAATTGCCTGAAATACGCCACATCATTCCTTCTTTGTGAATAGTGCAAAAAATCTTCGTTCGCTGCGCAACTTACTGCGTTGCTTCAGTGTTTTGGCTCATCGAAGGCCCGTAGCCGCTCTCAGGGAAAGCCACAATCTTGCCGTTTCGGGTCAACACCCGCGTCTGCCCCCCGTACCTTCCACAGGCAACGCAGAAAGCGAATACTTAAAGCATGCAATCACAATTGAAGGCAAAGGCCATAGCCCTCCCCCTGGCCCTGCTCTCCCTCGGCGCTGTGCTCGTCGCCGGCTGCAGCAGCGGCTCCGCTGGAATCTCCGCAAACGCGGCCAACACCGGATCTTCCTTTGTCATTGGCAC
>JAGWSG010000114.1 GCA_028876335.1 Acidobacteriota bacterium | reverse complement strand
TGGAAGAGAGCTTCTCCTGCAGCCGCTTCTGGAGAAAGAACGATTCCATGATGTGCATCCAGGACTTTGGATGGCGCTGCGGCAGCTAATGCGGGCTCGGTATGGAGGAACGCGAGTAGCGCAGGCAATTCGTCCTTCTTGACAGTGGTCACAGGCGGCATTTTTGTATCCCCGTTGTGAACCATCTTCACGATCTGGTCATCCGTCATGTGATTGGCAACGCCCGTGAGAGGCGGAATGACACTGGGAATGCCCTCTCGGGTCTTCCCGTGACAGATGGCACAATCACGCTGATACACGGCAGCGCCAGCGGTAACCGTTGCAGGAGAGCTTTGCGCGCCCTGTTCAGTTTTGGCCGCGAATACCGCATTCAACGGGATGAGGAAGACGCAGCCGCACAACAACGAGGCAGCTGTCGCAGCAATTGCCGTACCAGGAAACATTTTCATTTTGAGCAACAATTTCATCTCACGCTCCAGCGCATGGGAACGTTTGCATTTTCGCCCGTCCGATGTTGCGCTGTTTGTATCTAAGTGCTGCGGTTGTGGTCATTGTGCAGAGGCTGGGCGCGGATGCGACTTTGTGCTTCCATCAGTCATTCCAAGAGCCCACTTGATCGCTTCAAAGTACATCTTACGAATGTCGGGATCCTGCCAGGATTCTTCCGTGTGCCCCAGCGTCGAATAGAACACGCGACCTTTGCCATACATCTTGCACCACGCCACTGCAAAATCATGATCGGTGCGATGAATGCGCGGATTGTCTTTGTAGTTGAGCCTGGTGGGGTCGAGGCTGAGCAGAACGTTCACCTTGTCGCGGGACCAATCCTTGGGCTGGTAGATTTCGTCATACTTGACAAACTCTTTGGGGAAATGACGAACGGCGGGAAAATCCGGCTGCTCATTGATGATGGGCGCGTTGAAGGTGCCCCAGGGATGCTGATCGAACCAGCCACCGATCATGTCACCGTACTCGGGCCATTTGTAGTTGGTGTCAAGCGCTGCGTGAATACCCACGAAGCCCTTACCGTCATCGTGCACGAAGGAGATGATATCTGCCTTCTGGCTGTCATCAAGGTCGAGTTCGCCTGTGGTGCTTGCGAATACGATGAGATCAAAATAATTCAGGTTCTTTGCATTGCGACCGAGATCCTTCTTTGTGAGCAGCTCGGTATCCGTGCGCATCGTCGTATCCCACAGGCCACTATCGTGCCCCATGTTGTAGATGGCTGCCATGGCGTCAGGAACTGAATCGTGCTCGAAGCCCTTGGTCTGGGAGATGACCAGAACATGCTTCAGATGGATCTGCTTGGCATGTGGGGCAGGTGGAGTATCCGTGTCACTCGCGGACTGAGCCTGCAGGTGAACAACTTGGAAGGCAAATACAAACGCAATCAGGGCGAGGATAGTACGTAATTTTCTGTAAGCCAAGGCAACCCCTTTCCAACTTCGGGAATGAAACAGGCGGCTCATCGTCATCGCGCATTCGGCATCTATCACTTACCTGTGCCGTGGGGACTTCCGGCGCGATGCGACGCATGGCCGCATTTTGATTGCGCTTTTGAGCGCTCTTTCAATTCGCGTCGAAGTCTACTTTGTCAGAGGCACGACTCGCAACTGGATAGTGCAAGGATTGGTCTTAGGGCAGCATCAGGTGGGGCAATAGGAGCGCGGATCGCGGATGTGGCTCAGTTCAGGTGCGTATGTAAAGGTGCTGTGGCCATTGCCGAGCATGACCACGAACATGCCGTCTTCCTCACTGGTAATGGCCAGGTCTGGCATGCCGTCATGATTGAAATCGCCCGAAGCGAGGTAGTATCTGTTGCCGCGCTGGGGCAGTGCGAAGGACCATTGGGCCGTGAAGGCGCCCTTGCCTGAACCGACAAGAATGCTGACGGCATTGGCGTTGAAATCAGAGACGGCAATGTCCAGAATGCCGTCGTGATTGAAGTCGCCCACAGCAATGGAGATGGCAGAACCGACCTTGGCAACGGTATTTGCAGACAGCCAATCGCCTTTGCCGTCGCCGAGCAACTCAGTGATGCGGCCGTCGCCGCTGCCGATAAGCAGATCCGGATTATCATCCGCATTAAAGTCCCCGGTGGCCATCGATTCAGGATCGCCGTTGACCAGAGTGCCAGCAGCTGTTGCGCGATAGCCGCCGCTTTTTTGTCCCAGAAGAACTTGAACAAAAGCCGGGCCCGTGGACTCGCCAGCAGGCCGGACAATCTGCGCGATGTCAGCGATGCCATCGTGATTGAAATCGGCAGTGACGATGAGCGACGGCGTCGCATCGTCGTCGCTGTCTGCCGCCCATGCGCGGCAAGGAACTGCCAAAACAATCAGCAGCGCGGCAACAATCAGGAATGAGGCACTCAGTCTGTGAAACATTGCGATGAAACAATCTCCGCGGGATGCGCAGGAACAGACTGCGCACCGGCATTTCTTAGTAGAGCACGTATTCCCTGCATCTTTTCTTTCGATAGGTTTCATCAATTGTCTATCAATATTTCATGCCTGTATTCTATGAAAAGCCTGGAAGCGGAATGCGGGTGCCATCACCATGAATCTTCAGGATCTACGCTATTTTGTTGCCGTTGCCGAGTACCGGCACTTTGGCCGCGCGGCCGAGGCGTGCGAGGTGAGCCAGCCCACGCTGAGCAGCCAGATTCGCAAGCTTGAGTCGCAACTCGGCGTCACACTGCTTGAGCGGACCAACAAGCGTGTTGAAATTACTGCAATCGGCAGCCGCGTCCTCTTGCACGCGCAACGCGCACTGCATGAGGCCAGCCAGATGGAAGAAGTTGCGCGCGCAGCGCGTGACCCGCTTGAGGGCACGTTGCGCCTTGGCATCATTCCAACACTTGCGCCGTATCTGATGCCACTCATCTTGAAGCCGCTCAAAGACAGCTATCCCAAACTGATGATCGAACTGTGGGAAGACCAGACGCGCGCGCTGATAGAGGGGCTGCGCGCGCACCGGCTGGATGCGGCTTTGATTGCGACAGCGGACGAAAGCCCGGAGATAACCGAGATTGCGCTTTTTGATGAGCCGCTGCTTGCGGCACTGCCTGCACGACATGTATTTTGCGCAGCGCGCGCGGTAGAAGAAGAGTCGCTGAAGGACGAGTTGCTCGTCCTTGCAGAAGGCCATTGCCTGGCGAATCAGGCGCTGACGGCGTGCGGCACCAAGCATGGTCCGCGCAGCGGATTGCAAGGTTCCATGCAGGCGGCGACGCTGGAGACTCTGGTGAATCTGGTTGCAGCGGGGTACGGCGCCACTTTGATTCCTGCTCTGGCTGCGGACACGCTGGGCAAGCGCGGCGTCACGTTGCGGCCGTTGAAAGGCAAGTCACGAAGAACAATTCGGCTTGCGAGCCGGCCGGGATTTCCCCGGCCGCAAGCGTTGCGTGCGCTGGAAAAGGTCATTCGCAAGGCTGTGGGTGGCATTGCAGGGATTGCGAAGTAATTGCCGGGACGAGATTAGCTTTTACCGCTGACCTGCTGGACGTAATCTTCGGCATCAAACCAGCCACGCGAAGAGACGACCTTGAGATCGTCGTTGAGGTCCCATTCTTCCCAACCGTGAATGCTGAGCGGATTGCCGGTCTTCGCATCGTGGCCAGTGAAGGTCCAGAGATAGACAACGTGACTGCCCGCGCATCGAATCTCGTCACAGGTCAGAGTCAGATCGGGGACATCCGCGAAGAAGCCCGCCGCCATTTGCTCGACACGCGGACGGCCTCTCCAAGGTTCTCCGCGATTGATGACAATCTCACCTTCCGGAGCATAGAACGACGCGACGGCCTCGGGAGATTTGGAGTTCCAGGCTGCGGTGTAGCCTGCAGCCATCTTTTCTACGAGTCTCGGATCGGGCACTTCTCCTCCCTAAAGCCAACGGAGCCAATCTTGCCATAGCGCTATCGAGAACGTCGAGCCGTAATCGATCCGATTCTCGTCGCAGATTTCAAATGTGAATGCTGGTACAGCTACTTTGCCAGCGAATAGGTCACGTTAACTGTCGTCTCCACTTCGATTGGATTTCCGTTCAACAGGAATGGCTTGTATTTCCACTGGCGTACAGCGTCTATTGCCGACTGCTGCAGCTCTTTGGGACCGGAGGTTGCCTTCAGGTTCTCCACTGCCCCTTTCTTGTTGATGACCGCATCCAAAACCACTTTGCCTTGAATGTGCTTCTGTTTGGCTTCAATCGGGTACTTGGGAGTCACCTTGTGGATGAGATTGCCCTGCATTTCCTTGCTGCTGACCTGAAGCCTCTTTGCAGATCCATTTGTATGCTCATCTTGTGCCGCCGCCATTGCCCGTACATTTGTGCTCATGGCAACTGAGCTCACCACAACACCCAATCCGAGCACCGCACAGGCAGTGAGCGATATTGCCCGTCGCGCTCCATGCACTCTCTTCAATTTTCCTGTCAGATTCATAATTCTCCTCTCCAGTGTGTTCGTATCGAAAATTCCGATGGCATGCGGTGTTGGCGTCTGCTGCGAGCCGACCAGCAGCGAAGCTACATGCATCAGAGATTTGGCGTACGTGTTGCGGTTGTGCTCACCTGCAGCCAACTCATCGCAGACCATTTCGCGGGTGGCCGCCAAATTGCGGCGGGTCATGTGCAGCAGTGGGTGATAGCTGACGGGCAGGGCAAGAAAGTCGTAAAGGAGATTGCGCGCGAAGTCTTCACGAAGGATGTGTGCACACTCGTGCGCGACCACTGACTCGAATTCCATTGCCGACAATTTCGCGGCCATTCCTGCCGGGAACAGCAACAGCTTGCTCTTGCAGCCAATCGTCAAAGGAGAGTAGATGCGGAGAGATTCCGCAATCGACATTCTCTGCCGAGGCATGGCGTGCGCATAACTCTGCCAGCAGGTTGCCTGTTCTGCCGTCAGGGTGACCGCAGTGGCCTCTTCGTGCAAACGTCGCAACCGCAAGAGATTCCAGAAATATCGCAGCATGAAGTAGAGGCAGACGCTTGAGTACAACACCGCAACGGCAGCAATCAGTGCATCCGGTGCCGAGATACCATTCGATACGACGCCCGAACCAATCGCCAGCGTAACTTCACCCGCAACGGCTTTCGCGGAAGCACCCCACGGCACGAGTGCCCGCGACCAGGTCAAGTCACATGCAGAAAGAGCGGGCAATGCAGATTGCACCATCAGCACGGCAACCCACACGCGATGCTCGAATGCAGCACCGAGCGGGCGGACAATCTTCGCCGCGAGCCAACCAACAGCAAAGAGCAGTGGAACCTGCCAAAGCGAGTTCAACAGATATGAGAGAACCCACGACTCCAGTGCGCGCATCATTCACCTCCCTGCTCTTCGTCGAACTTGCGTGACAACTCCGCCAGTTTCTCCGCATCGATCTCGCGGCTTTTCAGCAGTGTCATCACCAGCTCTTCGCTCGATCCGCCGAACATGCGGTCGATAAGATCACGGACGCCCTGGCGCAGCGCGCGCTCTTCGGTTTCCTTTGCCTCGTACACAAAGGCGCGGCCATTCAACGCGCGCTTGAGCTTGCCCTTGCGCACAAGGATGTTCAGCATGGTCTGCACGGTCGTGTAGGCCATTTCCGGCTCGAGGCGCGACTGCACATCAGCCACCGTACCGCCGCCCGCCTTCCAGATGGACTGCATAATGCGCAGTTCCAAAGGGGTGAGTCCTTTTTGCGAGGGTTTCTTCACGAACGTTCTCCTAATTGGTTAGGAGATTAAGCCTGTTCCATCATCTTGTCAACTAAGTTTTTAGGAGATTATTTACCTGAACTCCCGAAGCTGTGTTTCTATCCTTCAGGATTGAACTGCGAACAAGTCGGGAAGCACTTCCGCGGCGTTGCCCGTAACGCTCTGGGTAAAGACCGATGCGTTCAGCGGCGGCTCAGGGCCGATATAGATTGTGCGGCCGCCCGCATAGCGAGCCTGCTGCGCAAATCCTGCAGCTGGATACACCGAACCAGATGTGCCGATAACAATCATGACGGTTGACTTCATCAGTTCGCGCTCAATGCGCGGCATCTCCAGAGGAATTTCACCGAAGAAGACAATGTGAGGACGCAGGCGAGCGCCGCACACGCAACGGCCCACCTCTTCCAGGCTCTTATAGATGCGCCTGTCTTCGACGGGCGGGGCGCCGCACTGCTGAGAACAGCGCGACTTCGACAACTCACCGTGCATATGCAGCAGGCGTTCCGAGCCGGCACGCTCATGCAGATCATCGACATTTTGTGTGCATAGAAAGTAGCGACCTCCGAGTTTCCGCTCGAGTTCTGCAAGAGCTATGTGGCCTGGGTTGGGTTTTGCGGCAAATGCGTTTTCACGGCGTGCGGAGTAAAAAGCCCAGACATCGGCGGGGTTACTCCTGAGAGCTTCAGGCGTGCAGACATCTTCAATGCGATAGCCTGCCCATAGTCCGTCCGATGCGCGAAAGGTGGGCAGTCCGCTTTCGGCGCTGATGCCTGCGCCTGTAAGAACAAACACACGATCCGTGGGAGCAATGGAGACTGCAGCCATACCTTCAGTATGACCTGCGATACAGGCTTTCAGGGCTCGAGGAGAATTTTGCCGGTCGTTCTGCGCGCTTCCAAATCAATTTGCGCCTGCGCGGCCTGCGCCAGCGGATACATATGCTCCGTGCGCAACTTAAGCTCTCCCGATGCTGCCCAATTGAGCACCTCGCCTGCGCGCCACTCGAGTTCTGCGTGCGTGGCAATGTAATGCCACAAGGTTGGGCGCGTCACATAGAGAGAGCCCTTGCCGCTCAACTGAATCAGGTCGAACGGCGGAACAGGACCGCTGGAAGCGCCGAACAGCGCGAGAAGACCGCGCGGGCGCAGGCAGTTGAGGCTCTGATCAAATGTCGTTCTGCCGACCGAGTCATAGACGACATCCACGCCTTTGCCGCCGGTGATGCGCTTCACTTCCGCTTCAAAATCCTTCTCCGTGTAGAGAATCACTTCCGCTGCCCCGGCTTCGCGCGACAGCTCTGCCTTCTCTTTTGTGGAGACCGTGGTGATGACTTTGGCCCCAATGCGGGCGGCCACTTGTGTAAGCAGAAGCCCCACGCCGCCTGCGCCTGCGTGCACAAGCGCTGTGTCTCCAGCCTTGAGCGGGAAGGTAGAGTAGGCGAGATAGTGCGCGGTCATGCCCTGCAGCATTGCGGCGGCGGCTTTTTCGGGTGAAAGTCCAGCCGGCACCTTCACCAGTTGTGCGGCGGGCACCAGAGCATACTCAGCATAACTGCCTATTACGCTCACGGAGACCACTGCATCGCCTTCTTCAAAGCCCTGCACACCGGCGCCGAGTGACTCAACGGTACCGGCAGCTTCACTTCCCGGAATCAAAGGCAGTGTCGCCTTGTAGATGCCGCGGCGGAAGTAGGTTTCAATGTAATTCACGCCCACCGCTTCAACGCGGATGAGCACCTGTCCCGGACCGGGCTCAGGAATCTCCAGCTCCACAAGCTTGAGAACTTCAGGACCACCAATGGATTGAATCTGTATCGCTTTCATCACTCGAAAGAATGCACCTATCTGAAAAATCGTGCAAGCGGAGACTGGAATTCAACTCTGCAGCAACGCGAAATTGATGTGTTAAACAACGGTGACGGTGGAGACCTGCGCGGCTGGCCTCGGTTGAATGCGAAGAATGTGTCCCGGTAAATGCGAGGGATGAAGCTCCACGTAGTTACGCGGTCCGGTCCACTGGTAGGTGCGGCCTGTCAGCAGATCTTCCAGGTCGTAGGGCGCATCTTCAGGCAGGCCAAGATCCACCAGCGGCAGAGTAACGAAACCGCTTTGTGTGTAATGAACATCCAGATTCACCACCATAAGCAAAAGATTCGAGCGGTCTTCCGACTCCTTCGAGTAACACAGCAACTCCGGATTGTCTGTGTAGTGGAAGCGCAGAGACCAGTCATTCTGCAGAGCCGGATTTTCATTCCGTATGGCATTCACTTTGGCGATGAGAGGCCTCAGTGAGGTCCCCTTCTCAAGGTCCCAGTTGCGAATCTCGTACTTCTCCGAGTTGAGATATTCTTCACTTCCCTCCCGGATAGGCACGTGTTCCTGGAGTTCGAATGCGGGGCCATAGATGCCGTAATTCGCACCCAGTGTGGATGCCAGCATGTGACGGACCATGAACGCCGCACGTCCGCCTGTCTGCAGGAACTCGGTGAGAATGTCAGGCGTGTTTGGCCACTGGTTCGGGCGGAAGTACTCGCGTACGTCGGTCTGCGAGGTCTCGGTCAAATACTCGATGAGGCCCTCTTTGTCATTGCGCCAGGGGAAGTAGGTATACGACTGGCTGAAACCAATCTTCGCCAGGCGGTACATCACTTTTGGACGCGTGAATGCCTCTGAAAGGAACAGAACCTCAGGATGCTCGCGCTTGATTTCTCCAATCGCCCACTCCCAGAAGGGGAATGCCTTGGTGTGCGGATTGTCGACGCGGAAGATGGTCACGCCTTCGTCAATCCAGTAAGTGAATACGCTCTTCAGCTCTTCCCAGAGTCCTTTCCAGTCCGTGCTCTCAAAATCGATGGGATAAATGTCCTGATACTTCTTGGGCGGATTTTCAGCGTATTGGATGGTTCCATCAGGCCGCTTCTTAAACCAGTTCTCATGCTGCGCTACATAGGGGTGGTCCGGCGCAACCTGAAATGCAATATCGAGCGCGACCGATAATTTCAGATCGCGCGCGGCCGCAATAAAGTGACCGAAGCTCTCACGCGTACCTAATTGTGAGTGAATTGCCTTGTGTCCGCCCTCTGCGGAGCCAATGGCCCAGGGGCTGCCGCAGTCGCCGGGTTCCGCCTGCGGATTGTTGTTTTTGCCTTTGCGAAATTTGTGGCCTATGGGATGAATGGGCGGCAGGTACACCACGTTGAACCCCATCTCAGCAACGTATGGCAGCATCTTCTCTGCATCGGCAAACGTTCCATGCACGTCGGCTGAGGCGCCGGTGGAGCGCGGAAAGAATTCGTACCAGGAACTGAAGCGCGCGCGCACCGGATCGACCGTTACAGGCAGTTCCCTGCTCGACTCGGTCGTGTAGCGGCGATCGGGATAGCGCAACATTAAATGTTCCAGCTGAGCCGTTGTCGCAATGGGGCGCAATTCAATCGGCGTGGCCTCCGCACGAAGTGCGGCAGCACAATCATTCAGCCAGTGTGCGTCCGGTTCCACTGTGGCGCGGCCCGCCGCTGCTTCAATCATGTCAGCGCCAATCAGGTAATCCACGCGCGTATCGGTCTGCGCAGCAATGCGCTTTTGCAGGTCGCGTCGCCATGTGGCAAAGTGATCAACCCAGGCATGCACCTTGTATCCATACCGTCCCAAATCCTTCACGCGGAAGGAAGCGGTCCAGCGATCATTGACCAGCGGCTCCATGGGGATTTCCGTCCACTGCGCGGAGCCCTCTCGATGAACGAGCAATGCGGCAGCAACTGAGTCGTGCCCGTCAGTAAAAATATCCGCCTCTACGCGGACCAGATCGCCTACTGAACGCTTGATGGCGAAGCGCCCTCCATCCACCTGCGGTGTAATTCCTTCAATGATGACGCGGTTGCGGCCTTCAGTCTGTGGGAGTGTCATGTGCCTCTCGTCATTTGCTGGTTGCGGAGCTGGTTGAGATTGTTCCGGCTCGAGCTATGCTCTGCGTTTCTTCAGCAACTGCTCGTATAGCGCAATGGTTTGGTGCGCTATGGCCGTCCAACTGAACACGTTTTCTGCTCTGCTGCGCCCGGCGTCGCCCATACGTTTGCACAGTGCCGGGTCGGCAAGAAGTTTTGCGATGGGTGCGGCAAGATCGCGCGCAAACTGTTCGGGATCGGTTGGGAAACTGGTAACCGGGTCCTGCGCAAAGGGGACCAGGAAACCGGTTTCCCCTTCCACCACCACTTCCTTAATGCCGCCGGTTGCGCTGGCAACCACAGGCGCGCGGCAGGCCATGGCTTCAAGATTGATAATGCCGAATGGCTCATATACTGACGGGCAGCAGAAAACGCGCGCGTTGCTGTAAAGCTGAATCGCCTCCGGCCGGGTGACCATCTTTTCAATCCACACAATGCGGGGATGATCTTGCCGTGCGGTTTCCACTTTGCCGCGAAGTTCCGCGGCGATTTCCGGCGTATCCGGTGCGCCAGCGCAGAGCACCACCTGCGTGTCCTTGGGCAGATAGCGAATTGCGTCGACCAGGTGCGTGACGCCCTTCTGCCGCGTGATGCGGCCAACGAACAACACATACGGCACGTCCGTATCAATGCCGAAGCCTCCCAGTGCCGATTGATCCGAGGTCTGCTGGTACTCCACAAGATCGATTCCGTTGTAGATGACGTGAATGCGATCTGGATCGACATCAGGATAGGCATTCAGAATGTCGGCGCGCGTCCCCTGCGAGACAGCGATAATCGCATCAGCATCCAGAACGGCCGTGCGCTCCATCCAGGAGCTCATGGCGTAACCAGTTCCAAGCTGCTCGGCCTTCCATGCGCGCAGCGGCTCCAGCGAATGCGTCGTCAGCACAAACGGAACACCGTAAAGCTTCTTGGCCAGATAACCCGCCATGGAGACGTACCAGGTGTGCGTGTGAACCACGTCCACACCCTCAAGCGCTTTTATCTGCGTAAGGTTGAGACTGAAAGCCTCAAGCGCTCCTTTGAATTTGCCGGTTGTACCGTCGGTGATCTCGCTCCACGGCTCTGCGCCGCGTACATGCAGGTTGCCTGCGTCCGAATGCTGCTTCCCCCAGCAATGCACTTCCACTTCAATGGATCTGGCCAGTTCGCGGCTCAAATAGTCGACATGGACACCAGCGCCCCCATAAACATGCGGTGGAAACTCGCGCGTGAACAATCCAACTCGCAAAAATTACCTCCTTGCAGCAATATCCATAACCGACTACCCAGAATAGCGCGCAGGCACCGGAAACGCTTGGGATGTAACAGAGATTTGCAGGTCCGACGCGCGCAAGGGTTGAGTGTACTCGGCATACCTGCATGCCGCAAGAGAACCACGGCGAGAAGGAGAGGCGCTAAGTCCACCGCTCTGTGAAATCGGAAATTGACTGTCTCGAACGATCGCTCAAGCAGCCGACAGCACACCCAGTTCCTCGGCGATTGCATCCGATGCGGCCACGCAATCTGCGCGATTCACATCGCAGTGAGTCACCATGCGAATCGAATGCGGACCCACAGCGGACATCAGAATGCCCCGCTCCCTGAGCCGCGCAGTCAGCTCTGCGGCATTGAGTCCACCCTTCAGGCTGAAGATCACAATATTTGTCTCGACAGTCTCCAAATCGATGGCTACCGATTCCATATGCGAGAGAGCCTCGGCCAGAAGGCGCGCGTTGGCGTGGTCCTCGTGCAGACGCGCCGGCATGGTCTCCAGCGCAATCAATCCAGCAGCCGCCAGCACACCAGCTTGCCGCATGCCCCCGCCCAGCGCCTTGCGATAGATGCGGCCACGATCAATGAGTTCCTTTGAACCCGTCAGCATGGAGCCGACGGGCGCGCCGAGCCCCTTCGACAGGCAGAACATGATGGTGTCGAATCCGCGCGTGAGAGTCTTGACGTCTGTTCCGAGCACAGCAGCGGCATTAAAAATGCGCGCCCCGTCCAGATGCACAGGCAGCTTGCGCTCTTTGGCGTTTGCCCAGATCTCCTCCATAGCAGCGAGTGGGGTGACGCGGCCGCCTGCCAGGTTGGCCGTGTTTTCAACTTCGATCAGCCCCGTGGATGCGCGAAAGGTGCTGCGTCCGTAAATGTGCGGTTCAATGTCCTTCCATGTAAGTGTTCCGGTGGGTGTGGTTACGGTACGAATCAGGCAGCCGGAGAAAACCGCCGTCATCGCCATCTCCCAATCCAGAATGTGCGAGCGCGATTCGCAGATCACTTCCTGTCCTGGCTCTGTGTGCAGGCGAATTGCGATCTGATTGCCCATGGTTCCGGTGGGCACAAACAGCGCGGCTTCACGGCCAAACATTTCTGCGGCGCGCTTTTCCAGTTGATTCACCGTAGGGTCTTCGCCGTAGACATCGTCACCGACAACTGCCGCGGCCATGGCCGCGCGCATCTCCGCCGAAGGGCGGGTTACGGTATCGGAACGCAGATCAATCACTGTGGACACGGGTGCTCCTTCTTTGCTCTGCTGCTGGCAACTGAGGTTAAGACTGCAAACTCAAACAAACACCACGCCACGCAATCGGGCATGACCTTATGGAATTTTCGCCATGGGGAGTTCGAGAACCGGTGTAGTCTTGCCGTCTTTCGAGGCAACAGCCCACAAACCGTGGAAGTTGGCGCGCAAATCGGGGTGGGCCTTCAGAATTGAACTCAGCACAGCGATGGCTTCTGTTCTCTGCGCAGCCGGATCAGCAATTCCAAGCGACTCATACCTTACATCGAGATCCGGCTCGCGCAACGAGGGATCGATTCGCATGGAAAGAATCTTCCACGTGCGATCGCCATCGGGAATGGAAAGCGGAAAAGCATTCGCCGGTCCATTCTTAATATCGGACTGTTCCTGATTCAGTTTGTCGAGATTCGGCGAGGAAAGAAAATCCACCGGCACCAGCATGTAGCGCGCGTAATCGTAGGAATACCAGGCGCTCCACGGCTGCCCATTTGCTTCCAGAGCGCGCGCGCGCGTCCAGTACCATACGCCATCATGATTTTCGAAGCTGCCCTGCCGCACAGAGAGGCCACCTAGCTTCCAGGCTGGCGCACCACTTGTCGTGTCCCATACAAGAACGAAGCCCATCTGTCCGTCCAGCGGCGCGCCCTTGGCGCTGGCCAGCAACAGAGCGTAACGCCCCGGCGGCAGCGCGCGCATATTCACTGTCACGGTAAGGGAGCCGCTCGCATTGGAGCAGAAAAACTGTGTATCGGCGGTTGCGGTCTGGCTGGTTGCGTCCAGCAGGTAGGCATTGCGCAGTTCCACCTGCCCGCCTTTTACCAGCGCCTCGCCTTCCTGCGCTTCATTCTGGATTCCCGCCCACTGATCAGAAATGGCGGGCAGCAGTGCCGCGTGCAGGGTGGAAATGTCGCCCCGGATGATGGCTTGCCCCAATTGTTCCCCGGTTGCTGCCAGCGCATTTCTGTCCGTCGGCGTAAGGGCGGATTGCGAAGTGCAACTGGGCGCCGCTAAAGCACTTGCCCCCGAGATCATGGCACCCGCCAGGCAGATGGAGACGGCAAAAAGATTCCGATTTTGACCCACACTACGAAGGGACATTCCGCAATTCCTCATCCAGCGCGCAAAACCCTAATGAGCGTTTGCGTACCACTGCTAGTCTAGTACAGAGGGGGAAAAGCGCCGCGGTTTCACGGGCGGACCTAACCCTCCTCCAGGCAGGTAGTCATGAGCATCCCAATCGCCGCAATGCAACGGCAGCGCATCATGCCCAATTGCAGAGCAACGCTCTGTGTACTTGCGCTCGGAGCGGTCACTCTATCCTGCACATCTGTTCTGGCTGCGCCTCAAAAGCCGACATCCACCTCGCACACGGCAAATCACAGGACAAGCACAAAGAAAAAAGTGGTCAAATCGACCGAGGCCGCAAAGCCCGCAGCACCTGCCCAGCCGGAAATGCCTAAGTGGCCCGTCAATGATTCCGCGGAACCGGCGAAAGTCACCTGGGATAGTCATGGTCTGGAGATTCGAGCGGCCAACTCAAGCCTGATCCAGATCCTGCATGATTACGCGGTTGCCACCGGATCAAAGATAGAAGGCCTCAGCAAAGATGAGCGCATTTTCGGTACCTATGGGCCGGGAAGCGCAAACGAGGTTTTGACTCGACTACTGAATGGATCCGGCTATAACGTGCTGATGTTTGGAGACCTGGGCCAGGGCACGCCGCGTG
>JAGWSG010000113.1 GCA_028876335.1 Acidobacteriota bacterium | reverse complement strand
TTGGAGCTAATCGAGATCCAAGAAGCCGAGTTTGAAAAAGACGGGCAGGTGCTGCGTTATCGCAAAGTAATGGCCACTCACTCGGGATTGTCCAGGCAGTCGGTGGACCGCGACGATCTTCTGATTGCGGATGGCATGGTGGAGGAGTTCGGCACGCAAAGCGCGTCGACAAAGAGCAAAAGAAAATCCGACCGAACTGCGGCAAAGACCACACCGGCGCAGGCATCTCCCGCTGCACCGCTGAGCGCCGAGCAGGTAGAGCTCGCCGAGCGGTTACGTGCATGGCGTACCGAGCAGGCCAAACACTTAAAGATTCCTCCTTTTTTGATCCTGCACAATCACACGCTCGAATACATTGCGCAGGCAAAGCCCGCCACGCGGCGACAATTACTTGAAGTAAAGGGCGTGGGCGAAGCAAAGGCTGATAAGTACGGGGAAGCAATTTTGAATGTGTGCAACACTGTCGGGTAAAGTCCATCAGGCTGACCATGCGCAATAAGCGCGCAATCGTGCTGATCTATACGTCGAACGATGGCGAGATGCATTTATCGCGATCCTGAGGCTACCTGCAAACGTTCAACTCAGTTACACCTTCAGCACATCGCCATCTCGGGCAACCATCTGGTAGAGCACGGGATTAACGAAGAAGCCGAGAAACAGCCGCGATACCAGACCCGCAACGATCACAATGGCAAATGGTCTCTGTGTGTCTGACCCAATGCCGGTTGACAATGCCGCCGGGAGCAGGCCGAGGCATGCCACCAACGCGGTCATCATAATGGGACGAAGCCGCAGCAGTGAAGCTTCTCGCGTTGCAGTGCGGATGTCCATGTTTTGTTCGAGCCGCAGCTTATTGATGTATGAGACGAGGATGACTGCTGTTTCCACGGATACGCCGATCAATGCCAGCAACCCCAGGCCGGATGAGGCGCTGAATGGAGTATTTGTTAATTTCAAGGCCAGCAGAGCTCCTACCGGCACTGTGAGCACAACTCCCAGGATGATCACTATGGGGAATTTGAAATTGTCGTACAGCGCAAACAGGATCATGAAGATGATGAGGATGGCCATGGGGCCGATCACGTACAGCTGACGCTTGGCGGCAAGAAACTCGTCGTACTCACCACCCCATGTGAGCCGATAACCGGCGGGCAGTGACTTCTGCACGTCGGCAATGGCTTTCTGGCCGGCTAATACCGTGCTCTCCAAATCGCGGCCTTCAACACTGTACTGGACACCGATGTAGCGTGAATTGCTTTCGCGATAGATAAATGAAGCACCGCCCTTTTCGTGAATATCAGCAAGTTCGCTCAGTGGAATCTGCTGACCTGAAGGTGTTCCCACGAGCAAACTACCTATCTGCTGCGCATTTTCGCGGAACTGCGGCTCCATGCGCACAACCAGATCAAATAACTTCTCACCCTGCACCACCTGAGTTGCCGCCTGTCCGCCAACCGCCGCTTCCACAACCGCTTCCACATCAGAAACGTTAATGCCATAGCGCGCAATCTTGGCACGATCGACATTAATCATGAGGCTCGGTTGTCCAAGTTCGCGAACTACTGTCAATTCAGAAAACCCTGGAACTTGGTTCAGACGGCGTTTAATCTCAAGGGCGGTCTTCTGCAAGACATTCAGGTCTGGTCCGTATATCTTCACTGCGAGGGCGCTCTTCAGGCCTGTCAAAGCTTCGTCCACGGCGTCTTCTGCCGGCTGCGTGTAGTTGAAGATGACACCAGGAAATGAGTTCAGATGCTTCTGTATATCGGCCTGCAGCTCAGCCTTGTTGTGAATCGACCCCGTCTTCCATGAAGCATCGTTGTACGGCTTTAGGCCGACGTAAAACTCATCGTTGAAGAACCCCGTCGCATCGGTGCCATCGTCGGGTCTGCCCAGTTCGGATCCAACATCGGTCACCATCGGATACTTCATGAGAATGTTTCGTACCTGCGGAGAGAACTTGCTCGCGGTGTCAAACGAAACTGTGTACGGCATTGTCGCACGAATCCACATTGCGCCTTCGTCCATGTGCGGCATGAACTCCCCACCGATAAAAGGAACCAGTATGAGAGTGGCGCCAAAAATGAGCGTTGCTACAACCATGGTTGTTCCAGGCCGATCAAGAGACCAATCGAGCAGCACGGCATATTTGTTCAAAACCCACTGGAACGGCTTGTTCTTCTTCTCGTGGACGCCGTTCTTGAACCATAAAGCGCAGAGCACAGGAACCAGAGTGAGTGTCAGTATCAGCGCACCGATGAGAGCAATCGCCACGGTATCGGCCATGGGCTTGAAGAGTTTGCCCGAAGGGCCGGTGAGCGCGTAGATGGGCAAGTAGCCGGCGATGATGACAACCACGGAATAAAAGATCGGCCGGTCAACGTCTTTGGCGGCGCTTTGGATCACTTCTTCCAGGTTGTATTGCTGACCTTCACGTGCGCCCAGTTCGCGGAAGATGTTCTCCGCCATGACAAGCGTACCGTCGATGAGAATGCCAAAGTCAATGGCGCCGATTGACAACAGATTCGCCGAGATTCCCGCGGCATGGAGAAAGATGAACGAAAACAACAGGGAAAGGGGGATGGTGAGCGCCACAATTACAGCTGCGCGCATGCTGACCAGAAACGCCATGAGGACAACGAGCACCAGCACCATGCCCGTCATCAGATTGTGCTCGACGGTATCGATGGTCAATTGCACAAGGTCGCTGCGGTCGTAGTAAGGCCGGATCTTTACGTCCGACGGGAGAATATGGTCATTCAGTTCCCTGGTCTTTGCTTCCACGCCCTTCAGCACGTTTTGTGTCTGCTCGCCGCGCCGCATCATGATGACGCCTTCAACAGCATCATTTGTTTTGTTGAATCCGAATTCTCCGAGCCGCGGCGCGTTTCCGATGACAACCTTGCCTATGTCTCCGACACGAACAGGCACCCCGTTCTGTGAGCTAACGACAATATTGGCGATTTCCGACGTATCGCGCACCAGGCCAACACCAGTTACATAATCGAACTGCTGCCCCTTCTCGTAAAAACCGCCGCCTGCATTTGAGTTATTCGCTGAGAGTTGCTGTAGCACAGTTGGAACAGTGACGTGGTAGGCATAGAGCTTTGCCGGATCGAGCAGCACCTGGTATTGCATTACCGTGCCCCCGAATCCGGAGTCATCGGCCACGCCAGGCACTTCCTTGTACTGCCGCTCAAGCACCCAATCTTCAATTGTCTTCAGTTCCTGCGGTGTGCGGTCGGGGCTCTCAATCACGTATCGATAAACAAGACCGGAGGGACTGGCCAGCGGCGCCAACGTGGGCGTGACACCCTGGGGATAGGTCACTCCGCTCAAGCGCTGGAAGACAACTTCGCGCGCGAAGTAATTGTCAGTCGACTCATGGAAAGTCATGATCACGTCCGAGAGTCCATACAGCGATACCGAACGCATCACTGTTAGATTTGGGACGCCGTTCATTTCCACTTCAGTAGGAACGGTTACGAGCCGCTCGACTTCTTCTGCGGCATGGCCGGGCCATTGCGTAATCACTTCCACCATCGGCGGTGAAAGGTCGGGATACGCATCAACCGGCATGTTGTGAAAAGCGACCGCACCACCCACAGCCATGAAGACCACGAGGAACAGGACAACCGGTTTTTGCCGCAGCGCAAATTGAACGATGCGATGAATCATTTGCCTGTCTCCTTAGTGCTGTAGCGAGTTGGCGAATTGCAGGAACAGGCTTCCGTCGTTTACAACTTTCTCGCCGGACTCAATGCCCTTCACAATCTGCGTCTGGTTATCCTGTGTCTCGCCCAGCACCACGTCACGTCGGGCAAATTGATTCTCCCCGGTTAGCACATAGACAAATGGTTGATTGTCGTCGTCGCGCAGCACTGCCGCCATTGGGACCGACAGAACATTCTTCAAAGCACCAGTCGTTATTGTGACGGTGCAGTA
Source organism: Acidobacteriota bacterium (assembly GCA_028876335.1). Lineage (GTDB taxonomy): Bacteria > Acidobacteriota > Terriglobia > Terriglobales > Acidobacteriaceae > Telmatobacter. The sequence continues at coordinate 3,067 of JAGWSG010000113.1, read as the reverse complement.
CATATCCCGCTTCAGCTTTTCACCGGGGTTATCCACGACGATGCGTGCCTGCAGCGTCCGTGTATTGGGATCGAGCGCCGACGAAACATATGAGATCCTTCCGTGAAAACTCTGTGGAAAGGCGTCTGTCTGGACCACAACACTGTCTCCCACTTTCGCGTACTGCAGGTCGGCCTGGTACACGTTGGCAAGCACCCAAACTGAGCTCAGGTTGGAGATGGTGAATGCCTGCGTCTGCCCGGCCTGCACAACCTGCCCTGGTGAGACCATGCGCTCAACAACTTCGCCTGCGATGGGAGCCAGAACGGGAATCTGTGCGGTGGAAGGCGCCTTGGCCAGATCGTCCGGATTCTTGATGCCCAGGATCTGCATCGCCTGCTTGGCAGCATTCAAATCCGCCTGCGCCTGCGCACGGTTGCTCTCAGCCTGTTCCAGATCTTGTTGCGCAATCGCATGATGCGCATACAAATCCTGCGCTCTTTTATAGAACTTGTCGGCAAGACGGTACGAATCCGCCGCTTTCAAATATCCATCAAGCAGTTGCGCATAATCCGGGCTACTCACCTCCAGCATTGGCTGGTTCATCTTGACGTGATCGCCTGGAACCACAAGGATTCTGCTTACCGGTCCACCCACCTGAGTGATGACCGGAGTCGTATTAAATGCGTTGTACGCAACTGTTCCTGTTAGCCGGAGAGTATGCGTCATAGTGCCCGGCGTAATTGTCACCAGCTGAATGTGACTCATCTGGTCGGCGGGAATTGTAAATAGCTTCGGCGTAGTGGAAGGAGTAGCTCGCGATGAGAACGAGGTCATGCCGCTGGCGCCATCCCGTGAGTGGCATCCAGCAAGCGACAATCCGACTACGAGCGATAACGCGCACCACTTCCGGCGAGTGCCGACAGTCATGTGTATTGGTTTCATGGTAGATTCCTCGTCCCAACTGCCTCGCGTAGCTGCTCCATTGACAAAAGGTAAGAAGCAAGCGCCTGCCTGTAACCAAGCTGCGTTGCCCGATAACTGCGTTCGGCGTCCAGAAAATCTAGCAAGCTGGCGGCTCCACGCTTGTAGGCGAAGTCTGTGATATCGCGCGACTGCTGGGCGTCATCGAGATATCCCGTGCGGTAGAGATTGATAATCTCGTCGTTTGCCTTCCATCCCTCGTATGCATCGCGCACATCGGTCAGCACTTGTCCGTTGGTATAAAGCTGCTGCTGTTGTGCCTGCGTAATTGCAATACTGGCCCGCTTGATTTCACCCTGGTTGCGGTTAAAGATTGGCAACGGAATCTGCGCAAACAACGAAATCTGGTGCAGATCATTCGTATGCACATAGTTGGCAGTTCCTGTTACGTCTTGTTTACTAATGGACCTTTGCAATTGGAACTGGCTTTGAGCTGCGTTCACGCCAAGTTGCGCAGCCCTCAGATCGGGCCGGCTATTCAGAGCGGCGGCCTGAAGATCCTCAAGTCCGCTGTGCATGGGGACGTAGTCGAACGAACTAGCGACATCGTAATCGTCGCCTACCGACTCATATCCGAGCAGTTGGCGTAAGTCTGCGAGACCTTGCGTCCGGGCCAGCTTGGCCTGAGCGACATCCGTCTGAAACTGCAGGAGCTGCAGCTTCATTTTCAGCAGGTCGTCCAGCCCTATATTGCCAGCCTTGTAACGCGCACCAGTTACGTCAATTGTGTCCTGGAAACTTTCCAAATCCTGGTTTGCCAGCTGAAGTGTCGACTCGGCCAGTTCTACGTTGATGAAATCGGTGGCAACGTTGAACTCCAACTGGCGTTCAGCATCCATTACCTGTGCGCGCGTTACCGCGGTCTGGTCCTTCGCCGCCTGCAGCCGGTGCTGACGCTTCTTCCCTCGCTCGAACAGGTAACTCAAACCCGCGTCGAATTCGGCAGAGGTGTCCATGTAGTCAGAGGAGAAGTTGCCTGGCTGAAAGACGGGCAAATACTGCACGTCCCCTCCGAGCACCGGATTGGGTCGAAGGTTTGCCGTGATCTCTTCCGCTTCGCTCTGCTGCACTGCCGCACGGGCTGCCAGAATATTGTGGTTGTGTTCAAGCGCAAGCTGAATTGCCTGCTCAAGAGTGATCAAGTGCGAACCCGGCTTTTGAGCCAGTTGATTGGCTGGCGGTGCTGGCGCTTGCGTTCCAGCGGTGGTCTTACTCTGAGCCTGTATCTGTGCCGTCGCAGGTTCAATCAAGTACCCTGAAACGAGCAACAAGAACAGACAGTAGGAATATGTGCGCATACGCACTCCAAGTCCTGCCGAAAATAGCCAATAAACCGTGATCAAAGATCACGAAAGGAAGAGAGTGGCTATACAGGAGGAGCGCGAGGGGACGCTTGATCGGCGCAATAGCTAGGAATATAGCTCTTACTCTTCAGCGCATACTCTGCTGGAGCCGAAGCTACTCCACACACACTTGTCGCGATTGCCGCAGGCGCAATAACCAGATGGCAAAGGATGCACTGGTCCGCCGAAGAGCGGTTATCGTGATGGTGCCATACCATTCCCGTTGTGGTTGCCAGTATCGCCAGGATCAAAACAACGAGAACCGTGACACGCCAGATTCGTGTCGAGACAAGCATAGTGATCTGAAACTCTTGCGTGCGCTTGCGTTACGTTGCAACCATTGTAGCCGCAAGCAGCACCAGTTGTAGTCCTGGACTTGACTAAAAACTCTCCTTGCTCCGAAAGGAGCGTCAAGTAAAGGACAATCAACCCTTCAATTCAATGCGCCTTCAAAAGAACCAAGGATCAGCTTTAGCAGCGTGGGGAACTCTCATGGTGGCCAAAGCAGGCATTCTCGGTACCACTCAATTGTGCGTAGGCTGACGTAGTACAAGCATTGTCACTCGCGCATGAACTGCTCGAATTAGGGCAGCATAGTCTTTGCAACCCGTTACAGTCTGTAAATTCAGTAGAGCAATTCTGTAAGTTGTTGATTGGTGGGCGGTCAGGGACTCGAACCCCGGACATCCTGCTTGTAAGGCAGGCGCTCTAACCAACTGAGCTAACCGCCCCCATGTGATGGGAGACCTCGGAAGGACTTT
>JAGWSG010000112.1 GCA_028876335.1 Acidobacteriota bacterium | reverse complement strand
TCTTGTTCCGTACAAACAGCTCAGCCAGGTTGTATGGGGCAATTCGAACTACTTGGTCAAGGATCGCTTCGGCTTGGATCTCCGCTTTACTCACAACGCGTCGAACAGCGGCTACCGCCCGGACCTGAATCCGAACGACGCCGCATCGGTTGGCAATGCATCTTTGATCCAGCAGGGCGTCTTCGATCCCGTGGGGTTCCAGTCGGCGCTCGACAATCTGGCGCTTAGCTCAACGCAGATTTCTGAAGTCAAAGTGCCGCAATGGCTGGGAGATGGCAAAGCGTACTATCTCTTTCCACACAAAGTGGAGGCTGGCGCGGTGTTCCACTACGGCAGTTACGGAGACTATTGGAATCCGAATCTCAATGGTGCGTTGCGCGTCTTCGATGTTTATGTCGGTCGCACCTGGTGAATCATAGATCGTGCGTCCGCAAGAAGACGCGAGCACTTCAATGCTGCGAGATACAGCAGAAGCAGTGTCTATTTCTGAAATTGGAGGAAGGCGGAGAGCACTTCTAGTTGACGGTCCGTGAGGCCGCCAAAGGCGGGCATGGCAGAACTCGGAGAAAGTGCCTGTGGATCTTTGAAATGGCCGATGAGCCAGGTGTCCGAGCGTTTGCGAGATCCCTCAAACGCCAAATCAAGGCCGATCGCCCCGCCGCGGCCATGAAAGCTATGGCATGAGAAGCAACCCTCTTTCTCCGCAGCCTGTGCATTCAAGGCCGCCAAACGGCTGGCATCTTGGGCCTTCTTGAGCTGATCCTTTGCGACGATGTAATCGAAACGCGCCGTTCGACTCACCCCATAATGGTTTGGCTCGCTCAGTGGAGTAATATCACCAGCTGCACGGGCGAATCGCTCATACTTCTTCGATTCAGCCTGCAAGCGTCGAGCCTCCTGGCGGTAATATTCCGCGAGATTCGGATGGTCGTGGAGGGTGCGGGAAGACGTGACCAACTTGCGGAGATCCCTGCGGGAAATCGGTTGGGTAACCAGCATCTGAACGGCGGGACCTTCTCCAGTCGCTTCTTCGCTCTGTTGATGCCCGGATTGCCGTGCCTGAGCCTGCGTGGTGGTCTTGCCTGACGCAAGCACAAACAACAACGCGACACTTGCGAGTACTGTCGCGCATCCAAGGGATCTCTGCATAAGAGCACCCCCACAGAATCCGCTCCATTGTTTTCTCTTCGCGTAGGACTGGCTGTGATGTACAACACGGCCAGTCGTGCTCGGCCAAAGGCCACGGGATTGCGTTCAGTCCAGGCAATGACTTGACGCAACCTTTCGTACCGCACGGTGTCACTAAGATACACAGGACGTTGAAGGTCTGGTTCGCAGAGTCCTAGCCTTCGCGTCTGATGTGAAATTGCGGCCAAATGGCAGCGAAACAGGATGGATGAAATGAGACCGTCACATTTGCTGATACCTACGCTCGCCGTCGCATTGTTCGCTGGCGGAAAAACCATCTTCGCGCAGCAGTACTATGGTCCGCCGCCTTTCGCGTATTGGCAAAACAATGCAGAAGAAGCCTGGGAACATCGCGGTTTCTACGATGGCATGAAAGGCGCGGAACGCGATTTCTGGAACCACCGCTGGCCTGACGTAAATAACCGCGAGGAGTACCGCGACCCCGACTCCGTTCCGGACTGGGCACGGCACGAATATCGGGAAGGATTCCGCCGCGGATACTATCTTAGGGTACAGCAGATCTACGACGGCGGGGGCCCAAGGTACGATGATGACGATGATGATCAGTGACAG
>JAGWSG010000111.1 GCA_028876335.1 Acidobacteriota bacterium | reverse complement strand
TTCGTGCAACTCGACCGTAACGAGACCAGTCTCGTGCTTTGGATCCACCTGCAAGAAACCCGTATCTACCGGAAACGGATCAAGTGTCGCGATCGCCTTGCGGCCTCGATCATCTCGGCCAATGCGACTGAGAATTGCCGCATGGCTGCCGAGACGTGCCGCCATGACGGCGAAGTTTGCTGGTGCGCCACCCAGTTGTTCACCGGATGGCAACGCATCCCAAAGTAGTTCACCCAGACCTAGGACCAAATGCGGTTCCGTCACCTTGCCGCTCCGTCAAACCAATATTTTGCGCTATACTCCGCGCGGCAATTTTGACGATTCCCACAGAATGCCGGAACAGACCGAATTGCTCAGCGAACAGATTTGATGGTCCGGCGCACCTTAGTCAATAGGCAGGGAAGAATATTCATACATGGCACCCAGACTCAGTTACAAGCCCCCAACCACCGCCAGATGGAACAGTCTTCATAGTCGTCAGAGGTATATTCGCCGTCCGGCTGGTTGGTCATGATGCGCTGATCAGCACGTGTGTCCGCGTACGAGCGTTTCACCGGCCCAAGAAACAACCGCTGCATGCCACGCTGCACCGCAATGGTGTGCTCCTGCTCGTAGTTCACGTAAAGCAAATCGAGCTGACTTGGACGATCTTTGAAACTTGCTGCAAGATGCCTTACAAAACGCTTCATCACAGGCGCACCGAAAGGATTGAAGAGAAACGCGAGACAGGGACCATCCGGGAAGCGAAAGTGCGCCGCATCTCCAGCGGAGAGACGGATAGGCGCTCTTGCCTGACCTGACTTGCGCCAGTGCTCCAGATTCCTGCGTGCAATGCGCAACAGGGTTGGATTCAGTTCCACGCCACGAACAGAACGAAAAGGAAGTTGGGAAGCAAGCAGCATTGCCCTGCCCATGCCCGCACCAATATCGATGAAGGTGAAGTCCTCGATGGGAGCAATCGGTCTGGTTCGCTGCCAGCGCTTGATGAGTGCGTAAAAGACAGATGGAGCAACGCCAAAGTAGGCCGTCGCGTATCGGTCATGGCGATGCCCACTCCTAAGGTGGCGTCCGGCGACAAGTCCGCTGGTACGCACGCCGAACTTTTTGTCGAACGGATGCTCTGTGTACCCGGTTTCTCGCGTAAGACCGGGCAAACGGCTTTTGCTACTTCGGCTTTTTCGATGTACAGTCACGTTTTTGCAAGGTAGTATCTGCCGTTGCGTCTCACTGCGACGCTCCCTTGCCTCCTACCTGGATTTCATCAGCCAGTAGTCGAAGCCATCTACAATTGCCATGAGTGCGGCTTGGTTCAAGTCGCTGCTCACGCCGGCAGTTGTCCACGGCTCGTGGCCCTCAGCATGGAAGCTCACTGTGACGCGCACATAGGCTGCCGTGTCGTGGGCTGATACATCGATTGCCGTCACGCTGAAGCGGCCCAGGAACATTTTTGCAATTGCCGGATACCATTTTTCCAGTTCCCTGCGCATGGCTTTGGTCAGGGCGTCCACCGGACCGGCCCCTTCTGCACGCGTGGTCACCAGATTGTCTTCGCCGATATGCAGCAGCATTGAAGCCTGCACATAACGGTTGTGTGTTTCGTCTGATTCATCAATCACTCGCCAACTGCGAATACTGAAGTGATTCTTCAACGTGCCAAGCACCCGCATGCACGCCAAGCGGAAAGAAACTTCACTGGCAGTGAAACCGCCGCCTTCAATCATGGACTGGTTAGTGTCCATCAATTGCTGTGCCTGTGCTGAGTTCAATGCAACGCCGAGCATTTCAGAAAGCAGCACAATGTTGGCTCGACCCGATTGCGCGTTGACGCCGATGACAGGATTGGCACCCACAGCCGCGGGATCGCACCAGAGATACGCACCGGGATTCTTGCGCTCGCTGCTGCCGTGCATGCCGGCCCAGGTGCCAAAAGCTCCAGTGCCGACGATGGGCGCGCCATGAGGTACTTCCAGGCCGAAGGCCGCATACGCGGAATGTGCAAGGGCGGTGAGCCCTTTCAGAGATTCGTCAGGAACAAACTCGGCTTCGCCGCGCAGCTGCATGCCACCGGCGACGGTGGTCAGGTTCACATTGCCACAACGTTCACCTGTACCCAGCAGAGTTCCCTGCACCTGGACCGCACCTGCAAGAATTGCAGATCGCGTATTGGCCACACCAAGGCCTCGATCCTTGTGCCCGTGAAATCCAAAATGTCCGGAAGGAAACTGCGTGTGCAGGCGCGTGATGACCGCGGCAACTTCTTCCGGATTCGCGCCGCCGGTTGTGTCGCACACAACCACACGGCTGACTCCCTGTCCCACGCATTGCGCCACGAGCTGATCGAAATAGTCGAGGCTCTGCGCAGCAAATTCAGGGTCGCATGCTATTCCATTCTCACGGCGGCCGCAGTTGGCGTCCATTGCATGCTCCAGGTCCACTATGACTTCAAGACCGTGGCCCTGCAGGCAGGCGACCGTTTCGCGCGCCATCAGCAGATTTTCTTCTGGGGTGGTTTCCAGCGACATCTTAACATCGAGCAAACGCGACTTGACCACGATCACCGCGGCAGGGATTCTACCTTTGCGCTCGAGAATGAACTGCACGTCGGGCCAATCTTCCACGCGCATTCCGCGACCGCGCGTACGGCCAAAGAGGGCCAGACGCATGTCTCCGGTTTCCACCGTTTCAAGAGCCTTGGTCAACTTGGCGACAAACTGGTTGGCGCCTGCAAATCCAATCTCTGCGTAGCGAACACCAAAATTGCCCATGCGCTGCAAAAGAGTGACGGCATTGGGAACGGATATATCGACATTGGGCTGCTGCAATCCATCGCGCAGACTTGTGTCAAAGAGCTCAACCTTTTTACGTAATGTTTCTTTCATGGGCGATCGGGTGAATCGATTTTCTTTGCCCCAGCCGATACGCCCAACGGGCACGGAAAAGGCATGGTGTCCAAGACACTCAGTTCAGAATAAACCGGCCGGGGCATGCCGCGCTCTCAGCGGGCCCTCAGGACCGGCTCATTGAGCTCGATAAACCCCTTAAATGCCCTGAAAATGTCTGTTACCAACGCGGGAACTCCATCCCTGGCCGGGATTGACAACAAGTGACACACAGCCCCAAATCGCGGTAGTCTGAGGCATGCAGCATCGGTAGTAAAGAAGGAGCGAAACACAAAGTTATGCCTATTCAAGCCACCTCTAAAATTTGGCACAATGGCAACCTGATTCCATGGGAGAAAGCCACTATTCACGTAATGAGCCACGTTGTGCATTATGGCTCCAGCGTGTTCGAAGGCATCCGCTGCTACGCGCAGCCACAGGGATCGGCTGTGTTTCGACTTCCCGAACATATGCAGCGCCTGATTGACTCCGCGAAGATCTATCGCATGGATCTCCCCTTCTCACTCGACGAACTGTGTGCTGCCGTGGTCGACGTGATTGAGGCCAACGGCGTGGCTCCCTGCTACATTCGCCCCATTGCAATCCGTGGGTACGGCGAAATCGGCGTGAGCCCCAAGGGCTCGCCTATCGAAGTGTATGTGGCCAATTTCCCATGGGGCAAATACGTAACTGGCAGCGAAGGCGCCGATGTTTGTGTCTCCAGCTGGAACCGCCTTGCGCCTAACACCATGCCGGCTCTTGCAAAAGCTGGCGCTAATTACATGAACTCGCAGCTCATCCGTATGGAGGCCGACGTGAACGGTTACGCGGAAGGCATTGGGCTCGATGTGAATGGCCTGGTAAGCGAAGGCTCAGGCGAAAACATCTTCGTGATTCGCAATGGTGTGATTTATACCCCGCCGCTGGCCAATTCCGCACTATCTGGCATAACCCGCGATTCCGTAATCACGCTTGCGCGCCACCTGGGCATGCAAGTCACAGAACAGCCCATACCGCGCGAGCTTCTGTATATTGCCGATGAGGTCTTCTTTACAGGAACTGCGGCCGAGGTCGCTCCAATCCGCTCGATCGACCGCATCCAGATTGGCGACGGTAAGCCCGGCGAGATTACACGCAAATTGGCGGATGAGTTCTTTGGCATTGCCAACGGACTGAAGCCGGACCGCTTTGGCTGGCTGACTCCGGTCAACGTAACTGCAAGCGAACCGGTAACGGCGTAGTTCGCTGCCATACAAGACAATGAGGCGGCCACCGTGGCTGCCTCATTGTCTTTACAATCTTTTATTCCATTCTCCTCCATTTGACTGTTGCACAACTGAAACACTCGGAATTTAGAATCGGCGCATGCGATCCAAGCTGCGGAATCCACTTCTCTTTTTGCTTTTACTCGTTGCCGCCTTACTTGCCAACGCGCCCCTCATGCAGGCGCAGGCCTATGTCGGAAAGCCCAAACTCATTGTTGTGGTCATCATTGACCAGTTTCGCGGCGACTACCTCAACCGTGATCGTGCGGAGTTCAAAGGGAACGGCTTCAATCTGTTTCTGAACCATGGGGCCTGGTTCACAGACTGCTACTTTGATTACGCAAACACGAAGACCGCGCCGGGACATGCCACCATTGGCACCGGAGCCTACACGGACGGACACGGCATCGACGCGAACGAGTGGTGGGATGCTTCACGCTCGGATGAGGTGAAGGTGAGCTCCGTTCAGGATGAGCGCTACAAGCTGGTTGGTCTTCCGGAATCGTCGCTGCCTTCCAACCAGCCAGGCGCACCACCTTTCGCTCCCAAGTGGGGTGTTGGGGCTTCTCCGCTCAACCTGCATGCGAGTACGTTCGGAGACGAGTTGCGGCTTGCTACAGAAGGGCGCGCACGCGTCTACGGGGTTTCACTCAAAGACCGCGCGGCAATACTTCCAGTCGGTCAGTCCGCAAACGGCGCGTTCTGGATTGACCCAATCAGCGGCCGGTTCGTCACCTCCACTTATTACATGGATCAACTGCCCGCGTGGGCAACAGCCTTCAACAAGAGCGGGCGCATTGAACAGGCAGAGAAGGAAGCCAACGCCGGTCCCAATCAGTTTTACGATCTGGTTGGAATGACACCTGCGGCCAACGCCTACGAGTTGGATTTTGCCAGAGCACTTATCAAGGGCGAGCAACTGGGGCAGCATGGCGTTACCGATCTGCTGATTGTTTCGCTTTCAGCAAACGACATTGAAGGCCACCAGTTCGGCCCCGACTCCGACCAGGAACATGCGATGATTCTGGGCCTGGACAAAGACCTCAATAACTTCTTCACCTGGATTGACCAGAATATCGGGCTAAAGAATGTGTGGCTGGCGCTGACCGCAGATCATGGCATAGCCCCTGTAAGCGCGCAGGCTTCCAGGCTCGGCATTAATGCAGCACAGGTGAATCTTGAAACACTCTACGAGGATCTCGAAACATCCTTGAACGCACGTTTCTCGCCCGGCCAGTATGTCGAGTACCTGATGCCGAAGCCGGAGATGCCATATCTGGTCTTGAACAAGGAAGCATTTGCAAAAGTGCATGTCGATGAAAAGACGGCGGAGCAGGCATTGGCGGAGCTGCTGCCTGCTGCCGTGGCAAAGCAAGATAAGAACCCATTGCCGCGGCTCACAATGAGCAACCCTGCACCCATTCAGCCATCGGACAAGCGCCTGCCGCCCTCTCCACAAGTGGTACACACCTACACGCGTCTGCAACTTGCAAACAGCCAGCTTCCACCCTCTGAGTGGGGACGTGAACTGGCGCACAGCTACGCCTACCACGGCAACTGGTACGTGATGCTCGTGTTAGCCGGTTACCAAATGGAGGATGTACGCAGTTGGGGCGGCACGACGCACTTCAGCCCGTGGAACTACGACCGTCACGTTCCTCTTGCCTTCTACGGCGAACCGTTTAAGCCCGGCGAGTATCATAAGAGAGTTGAGCCTGTGGATCTGGCAGTTACATTTGCTTCTCTGGCCGGGGTCAACAGACCTTCAGCAGCCGTGGGGCATGTACTTCAGGTAGCCTTGAAGCCGTCAAGTCCACCGGCCGAGTAGAAACGACTTACGAGCAAGGAACGAATCGCCTGTGAAACCCGACATGAAGGTCAAACTGGCCGGTATGGAACTGACCAATCCGGTCATTGCCGCCAGTGGAACCTTCGGCTATGGTATCGAGTTTGAAGAAATCGTGGCGCTGGATCAGATCGGCGCCTTCGTCACCAAAGGCATTTCCCTTGAACCGATCGCCGGACATCCACCTACACGGATTTTGCAAACCGCCGCAGGAATGATTAATGCGGTGGGCCTGCAAAACGTAGGCGTCGAAAAGTTCATTGAAACAAAGCTTCCGCCGCTGAAGCGATATCCACAGTGCAAATGCATTGTGAATGTCTTCGGGTATACGGCTGGTGAGTATGTCTCTGTGGTGGAACGGCTGGAAGACGCAACCGGAATTGCCGCCTATGAACTGAATGTCTCCTGCCCGAATGTGCATGCCGGTGGTATGGCATTTGGGGCGGATGCGGGCTCGCTTGAGTACCTTGTTGGCCGCGTGCGTCATGTCACGAAACGCCCCATCATTGTGAAGCTCTCGCCTAATGTCACCTCCGTTTCCTACATGGCACAGGTGGCTGCCGCCGGGGGCGCGGATGCGATAAGCCTGGTCAATACATTCCTCGCCATGTCCATCGACGTGGAGACAAGGAAACCACGCCTGAGCAACATAACTGGTGGGCTTTCAGGCCCGGCGATCAAACCCATCGCGGTACGCATGGTTCATGAAACATCCAAAGCGGTCCACATACCGGTCATTGGAATGGGCGGCATTGTCACACCGGAAGATGCAGTGGAATTTATGCTGGCGGGCGCAACCGCAGTTCAGGTGGGAACAGCAAGCTATGCTGACCCACGCGCCGTAGAGACCATAGCGAAGGGACTCGAGACATGGTGCAAGAGTCACAATGTTGAGAAGGCGGCAAACCTGACCGGCGCAATGGAAAAGCCGAACTAGCTGTTGAATGCTTGACACCTGTAAATCTGAGCACCAATTATTCTGTGTGGGACTCTTCCCTTCCTCGGTACAAAATTGACCCTGAAAGATCCTCTGCTGGAAATCTGTGTTGACTCCATTGAGTCGGCGATTGCCGCACAACGCGGCGGTGCGCAGCGTATTGAACTTTGCAGCGCACTCTCAGAAGGCGGAATTACGCCTTCCACCGGACTCATTGCGCTTGTCCGCAAAAAGCTGCGCATCGGAATCAATGTGATGATCCGTCCCCGCGGGGGAGACTTCTGCTACTCCGCACTCGAGTTTGACCTGATGCAGCAGGAGATTGAACTGGCGCGCGCGGCAGGTGCAAATGGAATTGTTCTTGGAATTCTGAAGGCTGATGGAACGGTCGACGTGAACCGTACAAGAAAGCTTGTCAAACTTGCGGCTCCCCTGCCCGTTACCTTTCATCGTGCCATCGACGTAACGCGCAATCTACCCGCCGCACTGGAAGCGATTATCGATACAGGCGTTGTTCGTGTACTCACCTCAGGCGGCGCGCAAAATGTTATTGCCGGCATGAAGATGATTGCCAAACTCGTCGCGTTTGGTGGCGGCAGAATTTCCATCATGCCCGGCAGCGGAGTGAGACCGGAGAACATTGTTGAACTTGCGCGGACAACGGGCGCCCGCGAGTTTCACGGCAGCGCCGGCAACTGGACGCCGGGATTGATGCAATACAAAAAACGCAGCGTCCGATTCAATGACGTGCCTAATCGCGAATTTACCCGCTATAGAACTGATTCAGAGGTTGTGCGAAGACTCGCACAGGCGCTGAAAACTCTTGAGAAATAGCAACGTAAATCCGAGCTTGCCTTTGCGCTATTTCTCGGCAGCATCGTGCACATTGAATAGCTGAAACTCTCGAATTTCGGCGGCATCTGTACTCGACAGGATATTCAGCCGAACGCGGCTTGCCGTCACCGCTGGAAAAATATCGATCTTCTTGTGACCAATTGCCTGCGCCTCTGCAACCGTCTTCCACTCTGCCCCAGTCCACACATCGATGGAGTACTTTTCGACACGTTGACCATCATTCAACCACTCCATCGTGAGCGTGCGATCAAAAGTGATCGGCCTGGCAAAATTCACCACAAGCGAAGAGTGATGCGATCCCGCCGGAGCGGACCAGAATGTGTCCTCATTGCCATCGAGCGCGGCCTCTTCATTTGCATTCACCGCCTCATGATGAATCGCCAGGTCGCTGCTTTTCCCATAACGCTCACGGAGCGACTTGCCGAACTCTTTTAGCCGCGCAACATCCGCATCAGGCAACAGTCCCCGGCGGTCCGGCGCAAGCCCGAGCATCAACTGCGCGCCATGACCAACTGTATCGTCGTAAGTGGTCAACAGATCGTCCAGGCTCTTCAACGTTGCTTCATCATTGGGATGGAAAAACCAATGCCTGTCATGCAAAGGCGTGTCCGCTTCAACCGGCCGCCAACGCAGATAGCCGTGGCGATCGAGCACGTTCCAGTTCTCGTAGTTGACTCGGCCCGACTCGTTTCCAACCCAGCGCGCATCACCATATTCGAAAAGTGCTGCATCGGCGAAAACGATGGTGTTGGGCTGATACATGCGCAGCGTTTCAATAATGCGCGGGAAGTTGTATACGTGCCCACCGCTGCCTGCGCCATCAAGCCAGAACTCAACCAGGTCGCCGTAGTTGGATGCCAATTCAGACAACTCCGCCTGATAGTAATCGTCATAGGCGGCATTGTTCTTGTAGCGGGGGTCGTGGCGATCCCAGGGTGAGAGATACACTCCAAACTTCAAACCGTATTTGCGCGCCGCCTTTGCCACCGCACCCACCACATCGCCTTTGCTATCCATCCACGGGCTCGATTTCACGCTGTAATCGGTCTGTGCTGTCGGCCACAGGCAGAAACCGTCATGGTGTTTGGCCACCAGCACAACATACTTCGCACCTGCATCGCGAATCGCCTTCATCCACTGGTCAGGGTTGAAGTCTGTGGGATTGAAGACCTTCGGGCTGGCTGTGCCGTCGCCCCATTCCTGGTTGAGAAACGTGTTGGTGGAGAAATGAATGATGACGCCGAACTCAAGATCCTGCCAAGCGACCTGCTGCGGCGAAGGCTTCATGTCCACCGCGTTCTGCGCAAACAGACTTGCGCTTCCCATCACCACTCCAAGGCAACCAGCCGCAAATCGGCGAAAGTGCTTCATTCTCATTTCTCCTGCGTGATTGAATAAGTGCGACTGCGCGCCACCCTTCCAAAATAAATCAGGCACGGCCGCATGCAAATTTTGTGCGCAAATCCGTGCCTGAAAATTTAACGATCGGATGGATGCGAGCCTATGCTACGCGTTCAATGGCGAGCGACTCCAACACAACCGGCTTGTGCGGCTTATCCTGCCCGTTACGCGGAACAGTTGAAATCTTCACAACAATGTCCTGCCCTTCCACCACTTCACCAAAGATGGTGTGGTTGCCCGTGAGCCAGGGTGTCGGCGCAACCGTGATGAAGAACTGGCAGCCGTTTGTGTTCGGACCAGAGTTCGCCATTGCCAGTTTGCCCGGTTTGTCGAAGCGATGCGGAGAACCCTTGGTCTCGTCCTGGAAGCGATAGCCAGGACCGCCCATGCCTGTCCCTGTCGGATCGCCGCCCTGAATCATGAAGTCAGGAATCACACGATGGAAGATCGTTCCGTCATAAAGCTTGTTCGAGGACTTCTCACGCGTTCCAGGATGAACCCATTCCTTTGATCCCTCTGCGAGTTCGATGAAATTCTTGACTGTGACGGGAGCATCAGTTTCGAAAAGACGGACCACGATCTTGCCTTCGGTCGTGTTGAAGACAGCATACGTACCAGCGGTGAGTGCCATGAAAACTCCTTAGCTTGCAAATTATTGTTGGGGTGCTGCTGCAGGCGCTGCCGGAGCAGGCGCGGGCAGCGGAGGGATTGGTTGCCCCTCAGGCACAATTGTGACTTTTTTCAAAATCACAGGATCAATCGGCTTATCGTTCTCGTCGCGCTGTACTCGCGCGATGGTTTGAACCACAATTACGCTCGACGGGTCGCACTGCCCAAAGATGGTGTAGTGCTGATCAAGCGTTGAATATGCCTGCTCCGTAATAAAAAACTGGCTGCCATTCGTGTCCGGCCCTGAATTTGCCATCGCCAGCCGGCCTGGCACATCGAAATTCAAATCCGGATTCAGCTCATCAGCGAAGGTGTAACCGGGATCGCCCATTCCAGTTCCCGTTGGATCGCCGCCCTGAATCATAAAACCCGGAATCACGCGATGAAACGTTGTGCCATCGTAAAAGGGCTTATTGTGTTCAATCTTCTTGGTCGTCGGATCGGTCCAGTCCTTGGTCCCCTCGGCAAGCCCAATAAAATTGGCCACCGCCCTTGGCGCCTCCTTCTGGAAGAACTGGCAGGTGATACGCCCCATAGACGTATCCATCACCACGAATGGGCCGTTGGGATGAATCAGTGCGGCGGGTGTAGCTGCCGGCGCATCGGGTAAATCATCCGCAGGTTTGGAGGTGGTGTCCTGCGCGAGGGCCGTGCCCGCAAAGGCAAGGACCAGGGTCGCTGAAAGAAGGGCGTGGGTAACTTTCATGCCATTGTTGAGCATACTGGATGCCACGCCCTCATTGCCACCGGTCCTACTTTGCGCTGTATCGTATTGGCATGAGACACCAAAGTTTTTGGATCGCGCTTCGGCGGCGCTGCGTGCCCGCCTGTGCCATCCTGTGCCTTGCCACGTTCGTCGCCTCCTCCTCCGCCCAGGCGGACAAACCCTCTGCCGACAAAGGCTCGCATGACAAATCTGCGGCCAAGAGCGAACAAGAACAGCCCGCGCCTCTGCCGCCAGCCGCCCACACAGAACAGTCCATTCAAATAGACGGTAAGACTCTCAAATACACCGTCACCGTTGGCGCATTGCCCGTCTACGACAAGGACGGAAAGAAGGTTGCCGATGTCGTCACCACCGCGTACACCGTTGACGGATCCAACCGGCCGGTGACTTTTGCTGTCAACGGCGGCCCCGGCGCTGCCAGCGTTTACCTGAACTTCGGCGCCATTGGTCCCAAGCATGTCCAATTCGGAAATGAAGGCGATAGCCCCTCAGACGATCCGAAGCTCATCGACAATCCCGGCACCTGGTTGGGCTTCACCGATCTGGTCTTCATCGATCCTGTTGGAACGGGCTTCAGCCGTTCTCTGGTCGATGAAGACAAGTCCAAGAAGCTGTTCTACGGCCCCGAGCAGGATGTTGAGTACCTCTCGCGCATTATTTATGACTGGCTTGTCAAAAACGATCGTTTGCAGTCGCGCAAGTACATTGCAGGCGAAAGCTACGGTGGCTTCCGCGTTCCACGCATGACCTATTTCCTGCAGTCGCAACTTGGTGTGGCCATGAATGGCGAAGTACTTGTTTCGCCTTACCTGAGCCCGGCGGCGGAGGACAACGAGAATCTGTCTCCGTTGCCCTGGATGCTGACGCTGCCCGCCATCACTGCTGCGCACCTGGAGCGCGAGCACAAGCTCACGCCTGAAGCAATGGCCGCTGTGATCGCCTACACCCGCGGTGACTATGCGGAAGCATTGCTCAAGGGACGCTCTGATCCCGCCGCCACTGCCGCGATGATTCAAAAGGTCACTGAGATGACCGGCCTGGACCCTCAATTCGTCAAGTTCTCCGGCGGGCGGCTCGATACCGAGGCTTACCTGCGCGAAGTGTATAGGGAGCAGGGCAAAATCGGCTCCGTGTATGACTCGAATGTAACCATGTTCGATCCATTTCCATTCGCGCCTGAACAGCGAGCCAATGATCCGCTGCTGGCCAGTATTATTGCGCCGCTCACCACAGCCATGGTCGATTTCGACACACGTGTAGTGGGATGGAAGGTGGACGCACGTTACCATGCCCTTTCTTATGAAGTAAACCGCCTGTGGCAGCGCGGAGGCGAAGAGCGAGCCGGCTCGGTAACACAGCTTCGACAGGCCGTGGCTGCCGACCCCAAGCTGCGTGTACTTATCGCGCATGGGTGGAATGACCTTTCCTGTCCGTTTATGGCCTCTATCCTCATCACGGACCAGATGCCGGTCATGGGTGATCCCACACGGGTGGCTGTACACGAGTATCCCGGCGGTCACATGTTCTACACACGCTTGTCCAGCCGACTGGCGCTGCGCGAGGACGTAGAGGCAATGTTCGCCAAGCACTAACCCAAGGGAATTCCAGACGCGGGCCGGAGATTTTCTCCGGCCCTATTCTTTCGCCCTTGACTATCTACCCATAGATAATCTATATATAGGTATGCCCAGAAGATCCGACCTTTTACCCGGTACGCTCGACATGTTGATTCTCAAAACGCTTGCTCGAGTGCCCCTGCACGGCTACGGCATTGCGCTCTCCATCAAGCGTCTATCTGAGGATGTGCTCACCGTGGAGGAAGGCTCTCTCTATCCCGCGCTGCAGCGTTTGCTGGCTCAAGGCTGGGTCAAGGCAGAGTGGAAGATGACGGAAACCAATCGCCGCGCGCGCTACTACACGCTCACCACCTCTGGACGGAAACAACTTGGAATTGAACTGACTCAATTTGAAGAGATGATCGGAGCCATTACGCGCGTCCTGCGCGATCAGGAGGCATAAATGGACGGACTACGCGGATTCTGGCACCGGCTCTTGGCTCTTTTGGGTCAATCACGATACCGTCACGAACTCGACGAGGAGATGGCTTTTCATCGTGAACAGACGGAACGTGCGCTGCGTGAAGACGGCATGTCACCGGAAGCAGCACACCGTGCGACGGCACTAAAGTTTGGCAACACGACATTGCTCAAAGAACAAAGTCATGACGCCGTCGGTTTTCGCTTTGAATCAATCGCGCAGGACGTGCGCTTTGCGCTGCGTCAACTTCGTCGTCAGCCGGCATTCGCACTGCTGGCAACTGTAATCCTTGCGCTTGGCATGGGTGCCAGCGTAGCCATCTTTGGCTTTGTGGACGCAGCACTCTTGCAACCGCTTCCCTACACGCAACCGAACCGCCTGATGGATGTGGGCGAACGAGCGAACGTTCATCCTCGCTCAAATCTCTCTTATCAGGACTTCGAAGATTGGAAACGGCTGAACCGTTCCTTCAGCGGCTTCGATGCATATACGGGTGGTGGTTTTCTGTTGCATTCCTCTGGAGGAGTGGAACCCGTACCGGCAGGACGTGTCACTGCAGGATTCTTCGATACGCTCGGCATCAAACCGCTGCTTGGACGCACATTCCGCGCAGGCGAAGACAAACCCGGTGCGGGCAAGGTTGTTGTGCTCACCTACGGCACGTGGCTCAGTCGCTTCGGCGCGCGGCCCGATGTTGTAGGACAGACCCTTCAACTTGACAGCGACAATTACACAATCATTGGCGTACTACCTCGCCTTTTCTCTTTTGCGCCACGCGGGTCGGCGGACGTATGGGTTCCCATTAGCGATCTCACTCCGTGCGAGCAACGGCGCAGTTGCCACAATCTCTTCGCAGTCGGGAGACTTCGCGATGGCGTAACTGAATCTGCCGCGCGCGAGGACCTGGCGGCCATCGCAGCACAACTGGAACGCGAGTACCCCGGTTCCAATCAGGGACAAGGTGCCTTTGTACAGCCTCTTTCACAATTGATCGTGGGCGACGTGCGCCCCATTCTTCTCACATTGCTTGGTGGCGCGCTGCTTGTCCTCGTCATCGCCTCCGTGAATGTTTCAAGCCTACTGCTCGTACGTTCAGAAAGCCGCCGCCGTGAAATTGCAGTCCGCGGCGCGCTTGGAGCAACCCCGGCACGGCTTGTGCGGCAATTCATTACAGAAGGCCTTCTGCTTGCCGCCGGCGGAACTGCCGTGGGGTTGGCCGTTGCACTTTGGCTTATGAGCCTGCTTGCGCACCTGGTCCCCGAACAGATGAGCAATCAGTTGCCGTTCATCAAACTTGTGGGACTGAATGAGCACACACTTCTTTTCGCCCTCGCTGTTGCGACTCTGGTAACGCTCCTGCTGGCGTTTACACCCACTTTGCGTCTCAGCTTCCAGCAGATTCACGACGGGCTTGCCGAAGGCGGTCGAGGCGCCGCGGGCAGACTCTGGCGAAGGCTCGGATCCAATCTCGTTGTAGTGGAACTCGCCGTCGCAGTTGTCTTGCTTGTCGGTGCAGGACTTCTGGGGAAGAGTTTCTACAACCTGCTGCATGTCGATATGGGATTCGATCCATCACATCTGGCGATGGTCAATGTGCAGCTCCCTCGTGATGCTTACGCAAAGGACGCCGAACGGCTTGCGCTTTACCGGACAATGGAACAGAATCTCGCCGCATTGCCGGGTGTACAGTCGGTGGCCTTCACGGACACCCCACCCGTTCAGTGCTTTTGCAACACGGATTGGATTCGCATTCCCGGCAGACCGTTTCATGGTGAACACAACGAAGTAGTGGAACGCGATGTGACGCCCAGTTATATGGCTACGCTCAAAGCAAGGCTCATTCGTGGCCGCATGTTCCGCGAGGATGAGGACAAGTCGAAACCAACGGTCATCCTCATCAATCAGTCATTGGCGCGCAAGTATTTCCCCGGTGAAGACCCGGTTGGCAAAATGATTGGCAACGGCGCTTTGGATAAATCATCCATGCGTGAGATCGTCGGCGTTGTTGCGGATGTACGCGAAGGCGCTCTGGACGATGAAATGCTGCCCGGAGAGTACTTCAATATCAATCAACAGCTCGATACCGGATTTATTGTTCTCGTTCGCACTGCGCAAAATGAAAAATCAATCCTGCCAAGCATGGTGAGCACCGTTCGCTCCATCGATCCCAATATCGGCCTCTATGGCGAGATCACCATGAATGACATGATCGACTCTACCCAGTCAGCGCTCCTGCATCGCTTCTCCACCTGGCTTGTCGGTGGTTTTGCTTTGATTGCACTTGTGTTGGGCGTCGTGGGCCTCTACGGAGTGATTGCATACTCGGTCTCTCAGCGCACGCGCGAGATTGGCGTACGCATGGCGCTGGGCGCGCAGCGTAGCGCGGTCTATGGCATGGTCATGCGGCAGGCAGCTCAGCTTACCGCAATTGGCCTCGTTGTTGGCCTAGCATGCGCTATCGGAACTTCGATGCTCATCCGCAAACTTCTCTTCGGAGTGGATGCGTGGGATATTCCGACGCTCCTCATCGTTGCGGTACTTTTGGGACTTGCATCCATTGCCGCAAGCTTTGTACCTGCGCGCAAGGCTGCCACAGTCAACCCAACAGACGCGCTACGCGCAGAGTGACCGGAACGCACTCAAGCAAGATTGAGAAAACTGTTGCGTACGATATTGGCGCCTGGGAAGACGAGATCCATCTTCTCGGCGCCAATTGATTTAGAGACGACTTCGCCAAGCACTCTGCGGTAATCCGTCGTCAATGCAAGATCGCGATTCTGGTTGAGCTGGTCGTTATCCAGACCGGGCCAGCGACCGTACACCTTGCCGCCTTTCACGTTGCCGCCCAGCACAAACATTGCATTCGCGTGCCCGTGGTCTGTGCCGCCGGTGCCGTTTTCGCGCGCGGTGCGGCCAAATTCGCTCATGGTCACCAGCGTGATGTTCTCCGCATCGTCACCCATATCGGTCCAGAATGCCGCAATGCTGTCGGAAAAGTCGCGCAGGCGATTGGAGAGCTGCCCCTGCACGGCTCCCTGATTCTGGTGTGTGTCCCAGCCACTTACGTCGGTGAAGGCAGCCTCTACGCCGAGGTTCGCTTTGAGCAACTGTGCAATCTGCCGCATGCTGCTTCCAAATTCAGACTTCGGATAATTCGCGCCTGAGCGAGGCGCATACTGTTCTGGGTTTGCCGCACGCAGCATCTTCACCGCGTCGAAGGTTTCCTCACCTGCTGCGTGAAAAATGCGGTCGCCGCTATCGCCATACATCGCCTGAAAGGCGCTGGCCGCAGGCGACGGCGCAGGACCGCGACCACCCACAGTGAAACTGTTCACATTATTCAGAGCTACAGCCTGCACTTTTCCCTCAAGCGTGCGTGGAACATCCGGCCCGAGTGCAACGGCACGAAACGGTGAACGATCAAGCTGCCTGCGCAGGTCTTCTGCCTGCAGCGCGCGATTCAGCCAGCCGTCCTGTGTGCTCTTCACGCCGGGTGTG
>JAGWSG010000110.1 GCA_028876335.1 Acidobacteriota bacterium | reverse complement strand
GGGTTGGCGTCCGGCGATGCCCAGGACAGCGCTTCTGCAAGCAGATAGTATCCGTAGGCATCTGAGGGGTGTTCTTTTACCTGCTGCCGGAAGTCCGTCAGCGCCGCGTCATGGTTTTGCCGCTGCGATTGCGCAATGCCTTCTGCGGTGGCAGCCATAGTGTGCATTGGGTCAAGCGTACGCGCAATCTCGAAATCATTTATGGCCCGCTCGAAATCACTATTCTGCCCGTAGAGAACTCCGCGCGCCATATAAAGCGCGGCGGAATTTGGAAGTTGCTTCAATCCAAGATTCACGATGTCGACCCCGACGGTGTAGGACCCGTGCTTGGAAGAGAGGTTCGCAAATTCAACGTAATTCTCAACGTCGTTCGGATGCTCCGCGATGGCCTTGCGCAGCAGTTCGACGGCAACTGGAGTTTCATTGTTCGCCTCGTGAATCGCGGCTGCCAGGCGATATGCCCGCGAGTCACTGTTCCCTGAATCGAGCATGGGTTGCAATGTTGCCAGCGCCTCGGCACTGTCCTGACCATGCCACTCGACAAGCGCCAGATCGTAGCGCGCCGCTGCATCTTCGGGTCGCAAATCGAGCACGCGATGAAACTGGGCGATAGCATCCGGGAGTCGATTCACGCGGGCCAGGGCAATCGCGTACTCCATCACGGCCGCCGGCTGGCTGCCGAGAACAGGTTGCGCTGCGGCGAAATCCTGCGCAGCCTGCGCAAACGCTCCCTGGCGATACTCGAGTGACGCGAGCATTGCATGCGCCGTTGGATTGTCGGGTTGTGCAACCAGAATCTTGCGCAGCAGTGGAATCGCTTCGGCAGATTGCGCTCGATAGTAGGACTGAGCCGCACCTTGCAACGCAGGCAGGTAGTCCGGTGCGAGGCGCAGCGCATGCCGGTATGCGGCAATGGCTTCCTGCGGCTCATGCTCCTGGTCCAGCGCCATCGCTTGCAGCGTCCATACCTTGTACGACTGCGGATCGGCATGGAGCAGGTCGCCGCACATGCGCAGCGCTTCTGCGTTGCGGCCGGAGCGCAGCGCCTCAATCACATCGTTCGTCGAAACAGCAGCCCCTTGCGCAGATGCAGACAGCATCCACAAACCTGCAGTGCAAGCCGCTAGAATCCGCCCTGCAGCCATCCCGACGCCCCTGCGCATCCAGATCATCTTCGTACTTCCCGTTGGAGGCGGAGCGAGCCTTCAAAGTGGCCTTGCTCCGCCTTTGGTTTCATCCAGCTACTTCATGATAGAGCCGGTACCGCTCTGCCTCGATACCCTGAAATGGCTTGAAGTGCAGCTTCCCTGCTTCCGACGTTGCCTCCCAATCCTGCGAGCCTGCGGCAATCTGCCGGGCGCGCAAAAGGTCACTGCGTTGAATCACGCCATCGCCAGGATCGGTTGCGAAGAGTGCAAGCGAACCATGCGAGAGAGCCACAAGATTTGGATGCTGCGGATCGACCGCCTGCAACGTCAGCGGCGTATCCAACTCCAGTGCGATGTGGTCACCATCCCTCCACATCCGCCGGACGGTCGCGAAACTTCCCGGAGTCAATTCGACGGCTGACTTCTTCCCATTGATGGAAAGTGCCGTCTTCACTCCAGCCCACGCAGGAATGCGCAGCCGCATCGCAAACGCCACATCGCGGTCGCTCTTGAGAACCATCTCCGTGTGCGATGCGTGCGGATACTCCGTGGTCTGCGTCAGGCTGAGATTGGCTCCATGCTGACGCCAGCTCAGCCGCGACGGAACATAGAGATTCACGTAGATGCCATCCGCATCACGGAAGTAGGAGCTGATACCGTAGTCTGCCGTGATTTGCGGAAATGTGCCTGAGCAGCACGGCCATTTGTCCTGGTGGTAGCCCTTGTGAGCCTCCATGTTGTAGTCGGAGTAGTAGAAACTCGAACCATCCGGCTTGAGCGGCTTAGCGCCAAGAATCGTGTTGTAGAGGACACTTTCCATACTGTCGCCGTATCGGCTGTCGCCGGTGACGGCAAGCAGATAGCGCGCGATCTTGAAGTGCCCATACGCGCCGCAGGGCGTCTCAAAACTGGCGTGCGACTTTGTCAGGCTGGCGCCGATCTCGCCGCTTCCCGGCTTGCGGAAGAGCTCATCCGGGCCCCATCCTCCGGTTGCGAAGCTCTGCGTGGTGCGCAGAAAGGCAAAGCCGTTCTGCGCTGCCTTCAGATGCTTTTGACTGCCGCGCACAAGATACGCTTGCATCGCTGAGCAAAAAGCATTCACGTGACTGTACGCATGCTCGCCTGGCAGAACATTCTCTCCTTGCGCGAGTGGATCGAAATACAAATCATCCTCTGTAAACCGCAAAGCAAGCTCGCGATAGCGCGGGTCGCCGCTCAGCCGATACGCGAGATAGAGGTTCTCTGGCAACGTATACGTCTCATCCCAGCAATAGGCCGGATCCTTGTGCGGCAGCGCGTACTGCTCCTTGCGTGAGAGCGCCTTCTCAGGAAGATGGGGAATCACAGCCTCGGTGGCGGCCTTGTGCACCTTGAGCGCGTTTGCATCGCCTGCATAGCGATACGCATCAATCAAGCCGCAGCTGGTCTTGTCATAGGTGTACGCAGGCAGGTGATAGTCGTCGTAAAAACGCGAGCAGACCGTGGGAGCGAACTCCCGCACCAGCCGCTGCACTTTTGCCTGCGTCGCGCTGGAGCCGGTGACCGCATACGCGCGAGCAAGGCCTGAAACATATTGACCGAAGCTATGACCGGGAATAAAGCCGTGAAAGCTTCCTGTTCCATTGAACGCGGGATCATTGTCGTACCATCCGCCCATATCCTCGCCGGGAGCCTTGAGCCCAGCGCGCTGGCGAAATGGCTTCAGCAGCTTGTCGTCGTCGAGCTCCAGAAAGAACTGGTGATTGGTGTCGAACTGGTGGCGCATCGGTCCATCCAGCAGTTCAATCTGGTGATAATCAAAAGTTGAAATGGAAGGAATGATTGCGATTGCCGCCTGGGAGGACACAACCGGATTTGCCGTACTTGCTGTCGATCGATGCGCCAGCGCAGAACCGGCTGCGGCTGCTCCAAGAGAAAAGAATCGTCTCCGGGTAACTCTATTCATTCTGTCTCGCCCGTGTATTCATGTTGTTGAATCCTTCTTTTGCTCAAAAAAGAGTGGAGCGGCTTTACCAACTGCCGCTCCACTGCCTGAGAGGATGCGCATTCCATGGGAATGCAACTCCGGGCACCTAGAACGAAACGCTTGCGCCAAGCTGAATCCAGCGTGGCTCATACTGCGAGGTCGATCGGCCGAAGTTGGCATCCGTCATGTTCACATCCGGGTTCTGCAGATTCGAGTTGTGCAGCAGGTTGAAGAAGTCCACGCGGAACTGGAAGTTCACACCCTCCTTGATCGGCGTGTCTTTCAGCAGGGTTGCGTTGGTCTCAAAGAAGCTGGGACCGCGGAAGCCGTTGTACTGCTCGTTTCCTTCTCCGGATCCAAACGTGGGCGATGCGACCTGGTTGGGACTACCCGCGAACACACCCTTGAGCCAGCTCTTTCTGCTGGTTGGAATGCTGTACCCGGTGACATTGGGATAGTCGTAGTTATCGCCGTCGGCGTTATAGTCGCCGCCGCTGTCCCCGATCCACTGCGCTCCGGCAGTGCATGGCATCGATGCGCAGACCGGAATGAATGGGTTGTAGTTGGCTACCGTGAACGGATATCCGGACTGTGACACAACCGTTCCGCTGACGCCCCATCCGCCCGTGGCGCGCCCCACAAAGCCGGCTCCATGATTCAGGCCGTGCAGGTTGTAGTTGAAGGTTGCCGACAGCCGGTTCGGCGAGTCCCAGTTGGACGGTGAGAAGTACTGTCCCGGATTCGTCCAGGTTGGATACACCTGGGTATCGTCCTTGGACACCGAGCGCGTGTAGGACAGGTCAATGAAACCCGTCCCTGCGAAGCGCCCGCGCACATCCGCGATGAACGCATCGAACGATGAGCGCCTGTCGTTGCGGGTGTCGTAAATGCCACCAAAGCTCTGATTCAGTCGAGTAGGAATCGTCTTGTGATTCTGAATCAGGTCGCCGGGATAGCTGTTGATATCCACGCCGTAGCTGACGTTGTACACCTGACCGCCGCCGGAGAGCTGGCGGGTTGCCCGCGATCCGGAGTAGCCGATACTCGTCACAAAGTTGTGGGGCAGGGGATGCTCCAGTTGCGCCGAGTAGATGTAGGTGACGGGCGTCTTCAGGTTCGGATCGATAGCTCCGATTCCAAACTGCAATCCGGTAATGCCGCCCTGGGCATTCAGAGGCGCCGGCGTGAGGGTCGGATAGGTGTAGCCGAACGGTGGAGTGTTGGTTGTGCCAAGGCCAAAGACGGGAGCGTGTGCCGTGCCGGCGAAGAACGTCGGATTGATTGGTCCCGGCGGATTGCCGCGATACTGCTCCTGCACGTTCGCCATCGTGGGCCAGTTGTGGAAGATGCCCGCGCCACCGTGCAGAACCCACTGGCTGTTGCCTGTGATGTCCCACGCCACGCCCGCGCGCGGACTGAAGATGTCCGTGATCGAGTGACTGAGGGCATGGTTCGTTTGGTGGACAGAGCCGTTGGCAATCTGCTCATTAACTGTTGATCCGGCACCCATATAGAAGTTGCCGAAGATCGTCAGCGCGCTGCGCGAGTAGGGATTGCCAAAGTCATCCCAGCGCACGCCGTAATTGAGAGTCAGGTTCTTGCGCACCTTCCAAGTGTCTTCTGCAAAGATTCCGTACGTGCGGCTTGCTGCATTCCAGTTCCACTCCACATGCTGGCCACTGACCGGGTTATACATCACGCCGGTTTCGTTGTAGGGCGCATCCTGCACAAGGTTGAGCATGCTGGTGAAGTAGAAGGTCGGCAGATCATATGGACCCTGGAACAACTCGACGTCGTCCCCCATCCATCCTTCGAAGCCCGCCTTCAATGTGTGGGCGCCGTGGATGTGCGTCAGTACGTCACGCCAATGGTAGTTGTGCTGGATGAAGTCGCCCAGCGCAAAGCCATCACCGAATCCCGTGCCCAGTCCCTGCACATTGATCACGGGAACTTTGAAGTCTCCGGATGAAGGCGAAATACCTTCCACCCGCATCCCGCCTACTGCCGCTTCGTTCAGGGTATTGGGTGAAAAAGTATGGGTCTCATTACCCTGCCACGCCCAAGTGTAGTAGTTCGACGTGGTGGTGAACTGGGGCCGCAGCGCCGGGCCACCTGTGCTCAACGTCGTGCGATAGATGTTTCCATACACACGATCGTTGGTAAACACCTTATCAATGCGGGTATTCCATTGCATGCCGTTGCGGAAGCTGGTCGCATTGAAGAGGCCGTTGTCAAAGATCGGCAGCGTACATGGCACCCCGTTGCCGGTCTGCGTACCGCCCGTCGCCGTGTTGTTGCAGTTGTTTGCCCCAAAGTACTGCGCGGCTGTCTGCGAAACGGTCGGATTCGTGGCCTTGGCGGGATAGCTCGAAAGGATGCTGGTTCCAAGCGAATTGGGATAGTTTTGCTTTGCCCAGGCCGTAAATTGCGGGTCCTCAAACGACACCAGCGCGTTGCCGGTAGAACTTGCTTCGCGCAGCGGCTCGATGGCAAAGAAGAAGAACGCCTGATGATGCGGAATGATCGGGCCGCCAATCGTTCCCGACATGTTGTTGCTGTGGAATGGCGCGAACGCCACGCCGCCATTGAACTGCGAGTGCGTCCAGAGTTGCTGGTTGTTGAAGAAGTCGCTGGCGCTGCCGTGGAACTTGTCGCCGCCCGCTTTTGTCGTCATCGCCATTTGAATGGAGCTGGCGCGGCCGTAATCCACGGTATAGGTGTTTACCTGAATGCTGGTCTCCTGCACGGAGTCCGGGTTCGGCGTCAGGTTGAGAACACCGGGGCGAATGGCGCTCGTCACATCCAGACCGTCCACGATGTACAGATTGCCCACAGCGCCCTGGCCGTTCGCGCTCGTGTCCACCTGCGTCTCCGTCGAAAAGTTGTCTGGTGCGGATCCAGGCGATCCCCCCGCCACAATGCCAAGCCCGGTAATTCCGGGAGCCATCGTAACCAGAGAGATCATGCTGCGGCCTGCGAGCGGCAGGTTTGTCATTTCTTCTGATTCGAGCGTGAGCTGGTTGCGGCTCTCCGCCGTGTCCAGTACAGGAGGCTCTCCAGTCACAGCAACGGTCGTGCTTGTTGACGCAACGGAAAGCGTCACCGGCACCGCCAGTGTCTGGTTGGTTTCCAGGGTCAGCGCGATGCTTGTCTTGCCGAAACCGGAACCCGTCGCTTCCAGTTCATACTGTCCGGGAGCGAGGCTGATGAAGCGATAGATTCCCGTGGCGTCAGAGACCGCCGTGGAAGCTTGACCGGTATTCCTGTTGACGAGTTTCAGGTGGGCTCCATGAATCCCCGCGCCGCTCGCGTCCTGCACAGTTCCCTGAATGTTGGCGCTGTACTGTGCGAACGACGGCAACGACACACACAACAGAGCGAAGACCAGCACTGCGCAAAAGCGCAAATGCGTTGGCCTCATCGCTGCAGCTTGTCTCGCACGCTGGATCCATGACAGCCGACGCACGGCCGGCAAAGTCAGTTTTCTCATTTGGTTCACTGTCTCCTTCTGGCAATCTTTTGCGAACAGCATTGACAATCGCTGTCCCAACGATGCGCGCCAGTTCTTCCGTTTCTTGTGGAGCGGGTCTCTAGCAATCGTTTACTCACCGGCCCGCACCTATCGACCTTCCTCGAAGAATTTCGGGCTCACTCAACACGATTGTGCACTTCTAACCGCCTTCTTCGAGGCACGCCAATACTATGCGCCGATCATATGCCGTGAATATAGTACAGGTGTACTATGGTCTTCAGGTCTGATATCGGCAGCCCGGCCGCGCGATGGGTGATCCACGCAAGGAACCTTTAACCCAATGATAAAAAAGATGCTTAAAGTCAGACCCAATCTCGACGCCGAGGTGCGGAGGGGGTGCCTGGCGGCGATCTTCTGCCTTGAAATCCTGGGATTGGCATCCTGTAGACGTATTCCTCCAACGATTGCGGTCATACCCAGAACCAGCGGGACATGGTTCTGGGAAGCGGAGCATACGGGTGTGGCGAGATCGGCTCCGCAGGATGGCTTCCAGATCTATTGGACCGCCCCCATGCGCGACGACGATGTGCAGGGGCAGATCGAGATCCTCGATCAGGCAGTTAAGAAACGGGTCATTGGAGTAATCGTTTCCCCAATTGCGACTCTTCCGCTTCGAACTCCGGTCCGCAAGGCTCTTGCTCAAAACACTCCTGTGGTGGTTGTCGGAACTGACCTGGGGCTGGCACCCGGAAGCGATCTGGCATATGTGCTGAACGATGAAAAGCTCGGCGGACAGATCGCCGCCAGAAGACTTGGCACACGCCTTGACGGAAAGGGTGACATCGCAATCCTGGGCATTAACCCGCAGCTGACAAGCACTACAGAG
>JAGWSG010000109.1 GCA_028876335.1 Acidobacteriota bacterium | reverse complement strand
TTTATGCGGCGGGCAACACAATTGTCCCAATGGTGGCTGGAACAGCAGTAACGGCTGTGGCCATTCCTATTTATGCCAGCCTGTATCACGGAATCGGCGCGATGGGCCTAGTGATCGCTTCGGATATAGGTATTGCACTGCAGACAACGACTATTGCATTTCTATTGCACAGGCGGCGCATGGTGTCATTGGCCAGCCTGGATTACCGGGAAATGGGCCGATGCCTTGTGACTGCGCTCGCGGCAGGAGTGCTAGTTTGGGGTGCCATTTATCTGCTTGAGTCTGGTATGGCGCATCTGGGCGCCCTGTGGATGAACAAGAGAATTATGCATCTGGCAATTCTGCTTGCTGGATTAGCGGGATGGCTTGCCATTGCTTTCAAGATATTGCAGCGAACCGGTTCAGCGCTGCCGCAGGTGACGTTACGGCGGCTGGGATTGAACCAATAGTCAGGCGAAAATCAATTGAAAGCCCCTGCCGTAGCAGGGGCCTTGTTGCCTGATGGAATTCGCAAAAGTCTACGCTGTGACAGGTTTGGCCGGTTCGGGAGCCGATGCCGGTTTGCCTTCGGGTTTGGATTCCGATTTTTTGATGTCGATGCCGCCCTTGAAGAAAGCGCCATCTTCGATGCTGATGCGAGCTGCGGTCACATTGCCTGTGAGTGCGCCTTCGGCACGAATATCAACGCGATCTGAAGCAGTGACATCGCCGCGCACCTTTCCGAGAACCACGATCTCGCGAGCCGTGATATTGGCGGCTACCTGACCATTGCGGCCAACCGTCACGCGGTTGCCGGCCAGATTGACGGTGCCTTCTACCTTGCCATCGATAAACAAGGATTCAGTACCGGTGATTTCGCCTTTGATGACAAGGCCTTTTCCGATGGAGGCCTGCTCTCCGGCAGGGGCTGCGCTGCGCGCGGGTGGTTCATAGGCAGGGGTCGTTGGCATAGGGCGTGTTGGCTCCGGTGTGGGATTTGGGGTTGGTGCGGCGGGTTGACTGGGTTTCCACATAGCGCTCAAGGTAAATTCCTCTTCTGTCCTTCCTGGACCGGGGGTGCCAAGGCAGCATCAAACTGTCGTTCAGCGGAATTGGAGTTGTGCGAACGTGCGATGTTCTGCATGCTTCCGCAGTGTGGATTCTAAATGGTGCTCGGAGAACCCAAGCAAGTCACTGGGGTTATTCTAAGCCCGCCGAGCAGGGATCGTGAAAGTGTTGATTTTGCGAATGGCCGAAGGTTGCACGCGGAGGTAATGGGAACTTTTCTGAGAATGGCAAATAGAGAGCGAATCCGCTTGGCGGAGTTTACAATCGCGAAACAAAACAAAAGACGAGGCGAAGAATGATCAGATACCTGGCAGTGGCGGCTGTTGTGGGTGGAGTCCTGTTTGCGGGCAACCTTGCCAAGGGGCAGAGCGCGGAAGAAAAACCCTTCGACGTGATTATCCTGAATGGTCATGTCGTCGATGGAACCGGATCACCCTGGTACTCGGGAGATGTGGGTATCCGCGACGGGAAGATTGCGGCGATTGGCGATCTGAAGGGCGCACCCGCGACGGAAAAGATTGACGCGGCGGGAAAGGTGGTTGCGCCAGGTTTTATTGACATGCTCGGCCAGAGCGAACTGACGATTCTGGTGGATCCGCGACTGCCTTCAAAGATTTATCAGGGTATTACCACGGAAATCACCGGTGAAGGAGATTCCGTTGCACCTGTGTCTGACGCCATGCTGGCGTCAGACCACGCCGAGTATGAGCATTACCACATCACACCCACCTGGCACACCCTGAGCGAGTATTTTGCGCGACTTGAAAAGCAAGGAATGGGCATCAACCTGGCAACTTATGTGGGGGCCACCTCTGTGCGGCGGATGGTGCTGGGCGACGCTGATGTGCAGCCGACGCCGACGCAACTGGACCGGATGAAAAAGCTGGTGGACGAAGCCATGCATGAAGGCGCAGTTGGCGTTTCAACATCGCTGCAGTATGCTCCAGCTCCGTATGCAAAGACAGATGAGCTGATTGCGCTGGCATCAGAGGCGAGCAAATACGGAGGCATTTACGCCACTCACATGCGCAGCGAAGGCGACCAGGTGCTGGAGTCGATTGACGAAGCGACACGGATTGGACGCGAAGCGCACATTCCGGTTGAGATTTGGCACTTGAAAGCCGCGGGCAAGAATAACTTTGGAAAGATGCCCCAAATTGTGGAGCGGATTGATGCGGCGCGTGCAGCGGGTGTAGATGTGAGTGCGAATACCTATGCCTATACAGCGTGGTTCAATTCGTTCTCTGCTTTTATTCCGCCGTGGGCACATGATGGCGGCGACGCGAAGCTGATCGAGCGCCTGAAAGATCCGGCTATGCGTGCACGGATCCGCAAGGACTTGCTTTCGAGCGGAAATGATTCAGCGGGAGAAAGCTGGGATAACGAGTGGCAGGAGATTCGTGGCCCACAAGACATTCTGGTTGCGGTGGTGCAAAACAAGGAACTACTGTCACTGCAAGGGATGAGGCTTTCAGAAGTTGCCGCGAAATGGCATGAGGACGCGATTGATGCGCTCATGGACCTGCTGGTGAAAGACAAGGCGTTCACTGAGGTGGCCGTGTTCGGAATGGATGAGCCGGACGTGAAGCTGGGTGTGAAACAGCCCTGGATGTCCTTCGACAATGATTCATCCGGAACATCGCCGGAGGGCTTGCTGGGCACGGAGCATCCTCATCCACGTGCGTACGGAACCTTTCCGCGCGTCCTTAGAAAGTATGTGCGGGAAGAGCACGTGCTAACTTTGCCGGAAGCTATCCGAAAGTTCTCCGCTTTGCCGGCGCAACGTATGCGTCTGACCGACCGTGGAGTACTCAAGAAAGGTATGTGGGCGGATGTGGTTGTGTTTGATCCGCAGACGATTACCGATAAGGCGACTTACGAGCAACCTAACCAACTCTCGACAGGCATGGACTACGTACTTGTAAATGGCGTTCCGGTCATAGCAAACGGAAAAATGACCGGAAAGTTACCTGGAAAAGTCCTACGTGGATCAGGAGTTAGAAGATAGTACCAGCTCATGAGAAGCACATACCAGCTCACGGGAAAATCGATTTAAAACTGCGCTAATATCCATATCCGCCGGCCAAAAGGAGGCTGGCAGTTATGGATAGCACGTTTGTGGCTTTGGCTGCGAAGTACGGTTGGCTTGTGGCCATTTTGGCCATCATTGTCTTTCACAAAGCGGTCCTGAGAATCTTCTTCGGGACGGTGATTATTGCGAAAGATGAGATTGGCGTTGTGAACAAGAAATGGGTCCTGATCGGGCGGAATCGCACATTGCCCGACGGCGCCATTATTGCCTTGAACGGTGAAGCGGGCATTCAGGCAGACACGCTGGCACCGGGCATTCACTTTGGATTATGGGTGTGGCAGTACGCAGTGACGCGCGTAGGCTTCACGAACATAGACAAAGGGCATATTGGCATTGTTGAGGCGCGCGATGGACGCGCACTTTCCGCCGGCCGCGTGCTGGCAAAGACGGTTGATTGCAACTCGTTTCAGGATGCACGCGCGTTTCTGCAGAAAGGCGGCGAACGCGGACCGCAGATTTCAATCATCCCGCCGGGAACATACCGCATTAACACGGCTCTGTTTTCAGTAGCCGCAGCGGAGGTTATGGAGATTCCCGACAACATGGTTGGCGTGGTGACCACTAAGGATGGACGGCCACTCGTGACTGGTGAAATTGCGGGCAAGGAAGTACCCGGACACAACCTTTATCAGGATGCAGAGGCGTTTATCGCCAACGGCGGGAGCAAAGGACTGCAGGAGCAGGTGATTCTTGCAGGACGCTACTTCATCAATCCGCGGTTTGCAACAGTTGAGATGAAGCCGATGACAGAGGTGCCGATTGCGACTGTTGGCGTGGTCATCGCCTTTGTGGGTAAGGAGGGAAAGGACCTGACCGGCGACAGCTTCAAGCATGGCAATCTGGTCAGCCGCGGTGAGAAGGGTGTTTGGTTTGAGCCGCTCGATCCGGGCAAGTATCCGATTAATCCGTTCACCCACAAGGTGGAGGTGGTGCCGACGGCGAATATCGTGCTGAACTGGGCTACGGGAAAGACCGAAGCCCACAAGCTGGACGAGAAGCTGTCAACGATTACGGTCAGGTCGTCTGATGGATTTACGTTCAATTTGGATGTGAGCCAGATTATTCACGTGCCAAGGAACGATGCGCCGAAGGTGATTGCTCGCTTTGGCACCATGGCGAATCTGGTGACGCAGGTGCTTGAACCAACAATTGGCAATTACTTCCGCAATGCGGCCCAGACTTCAGACGTAATCGAGTTTCTGAAGAAGCGCAGTGAGAGGCAGTCAGAAGCCAAGGTTGCGATTGGCCAGGCGCTAACGGAGTACAACGTGAACGCGATTGACACGTTGATTGGCGACATCACTCCGCCTGAGGCGCTGATGAAGACGCTGACCGACAGAAAGATCGCGGAACAGGAGCAGGTGACCTACAAAACGCAGCAGCTTGCCGAAGAGACCCGTAAGGATCTTCAGCAGGCCAAAGCCATGGCCGATACGCAGGCACGTGTTGTGGACGCGGAACGGTCGGTATCGATTGCGGATTTTGCGGCACAGGCACAGGTCAAGCAGGCCACCGGCGCCGGGCAATCGAAGACGATCAATGCGGAAGCCGATGCGCGGGTGAGAACCATCAGCGCGGAAGCTGAAGCCCGCGCCAAGACCATCAACGCAGACGCGGACGCCAAGGTTGTCATCACGGTGGGCAATGCCGACGCAGAGAAGGCGCGCGCCGTGGGTACGGCTGAAGCAGACGTAATCCAGATGAAGATTGCGTCCATGGAGTCCGGCAATTACGCGCTGGTGCAGGTGGTGCAGGCCCTGGCAGAAAACAAGGTCCAGCTTGTGCCGCAGATTGTAGCCGGCGGTGGAGGCGGGGGAACTCAGGGAAGCACACTTGTGGATGTGCTGATCGCGAATCTGCTGAAGGATAACCTGAAGTCGGATGGCGTTGCGGCTAAGCCTAAGATGAATGGTGAAGCGTAGACATACATCGGCACAAAGAAACGGAGGGGGGCCAGGCGGCTCCCCTTTGTTGTGTGTATGGTGGAGTGAGATGAATGATCGCGATCTAATTGCAAGGGTTGCCCGCGCCGGCGGCAAGGCTGGTTACAAACAACTTGTCCGCGAACTCGGGCTGGGCGGCGGACGCGAGCGGCGGATGTTACTGGAGCAACTGGAGCGCCTGACGGCGCGTGGTGAGCTGGTCAAGACTGATCGTGAGCACTGGGGAATTCCGCGCAAAGCCGCAGGCGCACGCGACAATCTCATTGCAGGTAGGCTCGATCTGCACCGTGACGGCTACGGTTTTGTGCGGCCTGCCAGCAAACAGGGAAAGCGTGTATTGGAGGAAGACATATTCATTCCTCCAACCGAGATCAGCGGCGCAATGCAAGGCGACCAGGTACTGGTGGAGTTGGAACCTCCGCGTGCTGATGGGCGCAGATCCGGGCGGATTGCGCGGGTGTTAACGCGACGTAATACGACTGTCGTGGGGACATTCCATTATGCGCGACCAGGGCGTTATCCACACAATGTGGTGATTCCGTTTGATGAGCGCATGTCACAGCCCGTGGTCATTCCCTCGGGCCAGGAAGCGCCAAAGGAAAATACCGCGCAGACAAAGCAACGTGTCCTCGGCAAGGAAGCAAGCGCGACAACGCACGCTTACGACAACCTCGAAGGCTTAATCGTCGATTGCGAGATTACGACGTGGCCAACGCCGTTCAAGCCTCCGCAGGGACGCGTAATTGAAGTGCTAGGGCATCCGGACGATTTTGGCGTGGATGTGGAGATGATGATTCGCAAGCATCAGCTTCCGCGTATATTTCCGGAGAATGTATTGGCTGAGGCTCGTTCGGTTGCAAAGCTTGATTTTGCTGAAGTGGAACGCCGTGCAGATTTTCGACATTTACCCATCGTGACGATTGATGGTGAGACGGCGAAGGACTTTGACGATGCAGTCCTTGTGGAAGAGCGTGCAGATGGCGGTTATGCGCTGCAAGTGCATATTGCCGATGTGGCGGAATATGTGCGCGAAGGAACGGATCTTGATCTGGAGGCAAGACTACGCGGAACCAGTGTCTACTTTCCGGACCGAGCGATTCCCATGTTGCCACAGGAGCTCTCGACGGACATATGCAGCCTGAGGCCCGGCGAAGACAGGCTTGTATTGAGTTGTTTGATGCAGCTGGACACAACCGGTCGTATTGAGAGCTACGAGATTGTGGAAGGGGTCATTCGCTCAGCAGCCCGCATGACCTACACCGCGGTGAGTGCAATTCTGGATGGTGATGATGAAACACGCGAAAAATACGCGATCTTGGCGCCATCGTTTGACCGAATGAAGAAGTTGGCTGTGCTGATGAACAAGCGCCGCGAGGAGCGCGGCAGTATCGACTTTGATCTGCCGGAGCCGGTAATCGAGTTTGACGAGCACGGGCAGATGCGCGGCGTGACGCGCGCGGAACGAACGTGGGCAAATCGACTGATTGAAGAGTTTATGCTGGCGGCCAATGAGTGCGTTGCGACGTGGCTTGAAGATATGCAAGTGCCTGCCCTCTATCGCATCCACGAAAAGCCTGAAGCGCGGCGTGTGGTGCAGTTCGAGGAGCTGGCGGCGAGCTTCGGCTACTCGCTTGGATTGGGCGCGTTGCCCGTGAAGCGAATCCAAACCAAGGGTGACCGGCGCGAAGCACACCGCTCGGGACGTCAGGCGCGCGCGCATGAAGTCGCCGAAGATATAACGGTAACGCCGAAGATGTATCAAAAGTTGGCGGCTCGGATTGAAGGAAATCCCGAGGAGCGAATTCTGAGTTATTTGATGCTTCGGTCACTGCGGCAGGCGCGCTACTCAGAGGTGAATGAAGGTCACTTTGCGCTTGCGGCGCCAACGTATACACACTTCACTTCGCCAATCCGGCGCTATCCGGATCTAATTGTGCACCGGATTACGAAGGTGTTGTTGCGGCGCGGAATATTAGGGCGCGGAAAAGTGGCGAAGGGGAGGCATGACTCGCCCTGGACGCACGTGAATGAGGGCTTAGCCGGGATCGTAATTCATCGTGGAAAGGGACTTGCAAAGGAGCGCGCAGAGATAGAGCCACCGATTGCCGAGCAGGAACTTGCGCAGATCGCCGAAGAGACGAGCCAGACGGAGCGACGCGCCGCAGAGGCTGAGCGCGAGCTGGTGGAGTGGAAGAAGGTCAAGTTCATGCAGGACCGAGTGGGCGAGGAATTTGCCGCGTTGATTCTGAATCCAGCAAAGTACGGACTGTTTGTGGAATTGACGGATTTGTTTGTCGAAGGCCTCGTCCCGATTGATTCTCTGCGCGACGATCGTTACGTGTGGCGCGAGAGCAGCCACGAGATTGTGGGCGAGCGTTGGGGAAGACGATTTAAGGCAGGCGATCACGTACACGTGGTTTTAGATCGAATATTGGCTCAAGAGCGGCGACTGCAATTCTCCTTGGTGGAAGAAGGAATTGCACTGACGGGGAAAACACCTGCAGGGCCGGCCGCAAAAGCGAAGAAGCCCCGCCGCGGAAGAGATGTCACACACGCGATGAAGCGATTAAAAGGACAGAAGAAAAGGGCAAAGAAGGGCAAACGGCGCTAATCTATCACGCTGCCGCCCTTTTGCGCGGTTGGGGTAGTCCATTCAAGCCCCTCACTTCTTGAATTTTTTGTAGCCATTCAGAAGGAGCTCCATCCCATACAATGGATGAGGAGCTAGACGAATGGCGCACATGGTTTTTTGCGTACGAAACAAGAAGGAAATGGAAGGGCTGGACGAGCCACCTTTTGACTCGGAATTTGGCCAGAAGATTTTCAAGAATGTATCCAAGGCGGCCTGGGGCGAATGGGTAGAGCGCCAGAAGATGTTGCTGAACGAATATCGTCTGCAACCGTGGACCCCACAGGCTCAGCAGTTTCTTGTGGAGCAAATGGAGCAGTTCTTCTTTGGAGAAGGCTCAGGGCTTCCGCAGGAGTACGTCCCGCCTTCAAGCTAAAAGTGCCCGCAACCTGCAACACTGGATCGAGAGTAAACATGGCTCAGAAGGCCAGGCTGGTGTAAACTAAGTTGGACCCCAAACGCCGGTTCGCGGTCGCGGACCGGCTCATTTATGTCGGGACGTGGCTCAGCCTGGTAGAGCACTCGCTTGGGGTGCGAGGGGTCGGCAGTTCAAATCTGCCCGTCCCGACCATATTTAAAATCAATAAGTTACGGAATGTTGACTCCTTGAGAAATATCCTAAGCGAGGGGTCTGTTTCTTGCAAGAATTTTCGCCCTTTAAAGCCTGTCGGTGCGCTGTGGTTCTCAGAGGGCCACAAACTCACTACGGGAAAAAGTTCGGGATGTTGCCGTATAGGTCTGCCGCCCTGTGAATTGCTACAACTGCCTGGGAGGGCGACTGTGAACCCATGACCGAAAGCAGATGCCTTCGAGGGTCAAGCTCGTTGGCTTGCGCGTAGTGGTGGGGATGATTCGTGAATACCATCATGGCGAACGGATACGCGCCATGGTGCTCTCCCTGAA
Source organism: Acidobacteriota bacterium (assembly GCA_028876335.1). Lineage (GTDB taxonomy): Bacteria > Acidobacteriota > Terriglobia > Terriglobales > Acidobacteriaceae > Telmatobacter. The sequence continues at coordinate 500 of JAGWSG010000109.1, read as the reverse complement.
TCCTTTCGAGCAATATGCTTAAAGCCTTCGATGGCACCGGCGGATTTGTTTTGTGAAAAGCAAAGAAATGGTCTGCGGACCGAACGGGAAAGTTCGTCTCAAGGAAAACGACAAGCGGGTGCGGCGGATTCTTTGCTATGGCATCGTTTACCAACCCACCAAATCTCAAATCGAGTCGCTCAGGAGTTGCAGGAGTTCCAGGCTGTCCCACCATTCCAGCACGATGCTTGCATTTCGCTTCTATCGAGAGCCGCTCCCCTGTGTTCTTGTGAATCGCGGTGAACTCCACATGACGCCCCGTTGTTCCATCTCGCTCGTCTTCGTGAATGATTGTGCAACCGGCTCGCAGGCAGGTTGCCTCTGCAAAAAGCTCTTGTCTGGCTCCGAGGAATTGGTCGGAAATCTTCAAACGGCGGAGCAACTCTTCATCCAGACCGCCATTATCCGCAATGACGTAGAGATCATAAGCAAATGTCATGTATGCGCCTAGAGAGCCGTTT
>JAGWSG010000108.1 GCA_028876335.1 Acidobacteriota bacterium | reverse complement strand
GAGCGCTTCTATCGCTACGGCCTGCTCGTGAATCCCGATCTGCGCGTGTACAAGCCTTGGCTCGACACGGCATTTATTGATGAGCTCGGCGGCCGCGCTGAGATGTCTGAGTACATGCAGAAAGCCGGCTTCGAGTACAAGATGTCGGCAGAGAAGGCCTACTCCACTGACTCGAATTTGCTGGGCGCAACGCACGAGGCAAAGGAGCTGGAATTCCTCTCCAGCAATGTGCGCATTGTGGACCCGATTATGGGCGTGGCCTTCTGGCGTGAAGATGTACCGGTCAAAGCTGAAGAAGTCACCATCCGCTTCCACGAGGGGCATCCTGTGGCGCTCAACGGCAAGGAGTTCACTGACCAGGTAGAGCTGTTGCTTGAGGCCAATCGCATTGGCGGACGGCACGGCCTGGGTATGAGCGACCAGATTGAGAACCGCATCATCGAAGCCAAGAGCCGCGGTATTTATGAAGCGCCCGGCCTCGCGCTGCTGTACATCGCGTATGAGCGCCTTGTTACAGGCATTCACAACGAAGACACGATTGAGCAGTATCGCGAGAATGGCCGCAAGCTGGGTCGCCTGCTGTATCAAGGCCGCTGGTTTGACTCACAGGCCATCATGCTGCGTGAAAGCGCTCAGCGCTGGGTGGCGCGGCCAGTCACGGGCAAAGTCGCGCTCGAGCTGCGCCGCGGCAATGACTACTCAATTCTGAATACCGAGTCGCCCAACCTGACCTTCAAGCCCGAGCGGCTTTCGATGGAGAAGACCGAATCGGCCTTCTCCCCGCGCGACCGCATCGGGCAGCTCCACATGCGCAATCTCGACATCACCGACACGCGCGACAAGCTGAAGACCTACGCGCAAGCGGGATTGCTGACACTGAGCACCGGAGCAAGCATGCCGAAGCTAAACGACGGCGAAGACGAATAGCCAGTTACACCATCGCCCGTTCCTTCACTGTCAGATATTGATTCAGCACGGCAGATGAAACCTGCTCTGGATTCAGGTCAAGCGTGAGTGCGCCCTGCTCGTGCAGGCGGGCGAGCAGCAGTTCACGGCGGCCTGCCATCTCCTGTGCGGCGGCGGCGCGGAACATCTCCTCGACACTCTTGGGCCGCGCGGATGCGATGCGTTCCACTTCAGGCTGCGCCATGGCAACGAAGAGCAGAACATGACGCCGAACAAGCTGCATGGCGCCGTCAATCACCTCGGGGCGCATGGCGGTCTCGGCAAGATCTGTCACCCACAACACAAGCGAACGGCGCGGTTGCAGGCGGCTCAGTGTTGCAGTGGCGCGAAGGTGGTCGGCTTCAGCCGATTCCGCACGCACCTGCGCCAGCGCCTCAATCAGCTGCCGCAAATGCGATGCGCCGCGGCCGGGCAGCACTCGCTGCTGAATACCCTGCCCGTAAGCAAGCAGCCCCACACGGTCACCGGAGTAAAGCGCAAGCTGCGCGAGCTGAACGGCAGTAGTGCAGGCGTAGTCGAGCTTGGAGTGCGGCAGACTTCCACTACTCTCGTCCAATGCGCTGCTTGATGCAATCGGGCGGGAGCGCATGAGGCGGCCGCAGTCGAGAACGATCCACACGGCCTGGCTGCGTTCTGTTTGATACTGCCTCGTGATGGGCGTGCCGCGCCGCGCAGTAGCGGTCCAGCAGACGTCGCGCAGGTCATCGCCTTCCTGGTACTCGCGCAGGCTTTCGAAATCGCGGCCCAACCCGCGCTGGCGCGCCTGGCGCAGTTGCAAATCTATCTGCCGGCTGCGCGCGAGAAAGATTTTCTGCTCTTCTCCAGTTTTAAGAGCGGGATAAACGCGCACGGTTTGCGCAAGCGGCGCGCGCGCCCAGCGCTCCACAAGGCCAAGCCCTGAGCGATAGCGCACGTACACATCACCGGTCGTCCAGTCGCCGCGTTCCTGCGGAGTAATGGTGTAGCGAAGCGTTGCCGGAACGTTTGGAAACGCAGTGAGTTTGTGCGGAACCAGACTTCGAGTCAGCGCAGCGGGCAGATCGTCTGTCAGGCTGCACTCCAAAACAAGCTTGCCTTGGTTCAGCAGAGACAGCTCAATTTCCGTGTGCCCGTCGAGTGCCGGCGCGTTGGTCCACGCACGGCCTGCGGTAATCCGCGCGGCGGATGGAAGACGAAGCCCGTCGAGCAATGCGGCGAGAATCACCAGCACATCCCATGCAAGCATCGAATACGCAAGACGCCCATCCCAGAAGCCGGGCAGCAGCAGCACGAAGCCCGCGATAAGCAAAGCAAATGTGCGCGCAGTCAGACCAAAAGGCATGCGCATGCGGCGCACACAGGGCGAGCTCACAGACTCGGGATGGAGTGACGGAGCAATCATTGTCTAGGCACGGGCACGGATGCAATCACATCATTCAGGACGCGGTCGGAATCAAAGCCTTCCAGTTCAGCCTCGGGCTTCAACATCACGCGATGGCGTAGCACCGGCGGCAGCACACGCTTCACATCGTCGGGAACCAGATAGTCACGACCGTCGAATGCGGCTGCGGCCTGCGCAACCAGCATGATGCTGATGGCCGCCCGCGGACTTGCACCGAGCAGCAGTGTAGGCCACTCGCGTGTGCGGCGAGCCAGTGCCAGAATGTAGTTGTAGAGCTCGGGTTCAATGCGAATGGCATGTACTTCGGCGCGCGCTGCGGCGAGCATCTCCTGCGAAAGCGGCTCAATGTGCGCGTCTTCAAGCAAGCCCGCACCGGAGCCCGCGTGGTGGCGCTCCAAGATGGTGCGCTCATCGCTTTCGCTTGGATAACCCACGCGAATCTTCATCAGGAAGCGGTCCAGCTGCGCTTCGGGTAGTGGATACGTGCCTTCAAAATCGACAGGGTTCTGCGTTGCAAAAACGGTGAACCATGCGGGCAGAGGGCGGCGCACACTGTCGCTGGTTACTTGCCGCTCTTCCATGCACTCAAGCAGTGCGGCCTGGGTGCGCGGAGGCATGCGATTGATTTCATCCACCAACAACAGGTCAGTGAATACCGGGCCGGCGTGGAAGGTGAACGTGTCCGCACCGGGCTTGAGGATGGACGTACCAAGAATGTCCGCGGGCATCAGGTCCGGTGTGGCCTGTACACGTTGAAAGCCCAGGCCGAGCAGCTTTCCGAGCGCCTTCACCGTCAGCGTTTTGGCAATGCCGGGAACGCCTTCGAGCAGCGCATGCCCCTGGCACAGCACAGCCATCAGCACTTCTTCAATGAGCGCATCCTGCCCTGAGATCACGCGGCCCAACTCTGTGCGCGCATGTTTAATGAGCTGCGCTGTTGCGGACATGGATTGCGGCGGCGGTACAAGTGGAGACAGTTCGTTGTTCAATTCAGGATTTGTGTTTTCAGTCATGAGGCCTTTTCCTGCGTGTGAGCGGTGGAAGATGAAGCGTGAAGATTGATGGTATGCAGCCTGGACGCGGCAAGCATTGCCTGCTCATGCGCGTCGAGAGCCTGAATGAGTTTGAGCGCGGCCTTGGGATGAAGCGTGTCGTCGTATGCCGCGCCTTCGCATGTCTGCAAATCTGCTTCGAGTGTCGCATCGCCCCTGGGAAAGCGCCGTCTCAACAGGGCGGACAGATCTGCGGCAGAGATGGCTTGATTGCGCAGGCCACAGAGTCGCAGCATGCGGCGGCGAAATCGCTCATAGGCAACCGTGACCGCAGTGGACGAGGCGCGCGCACTTTTGTAAAGCGCGCCCAGCGCCTCAAGAAACTCCACCGGCGCGGTGCGGATGGTCGCGGGCTCGTCACGCAGCGGGCCGCTGCGGCGGCTGAAGCTGAGCACAATGAGAATACCGAGAATCGGCAAGCCAAATGAGAGCAACGTGAGCGAAGGGCCCGCGGCATAGCTCCACACGGAGCGCACATCGCCGTGCAGTGATTCGTCCCAATAAATGTGGTGTCCGGCCTTTGGCCCAATCGAGTTGAGCAGCAGATCAAGATCCTGGTCGCGTGCCAGCGATCCGTTCTCAAGCGGAGTGGAGCTGGCCCACCACACAACATGCCCTTTGCCCCAGTCGTACTCCACAACAGCGGGCTGTTTATCGCAACTATATTGCACGCGATACGCCGGATTCCCGAGCTGCCAGCTTGCGCCCGGCACCATCCAGATGGTTCCGGAAGAGGCGAGCGGATCCAGGCCTTCCGGCTGCAACTTGCATGCGGCGAAACTAAAGTTCACCGGCATCGTCGGTGATGCACCCGGAAGGAGCAGCGCCCCACCCATATTGGTGGCTAGCACGCGGCCACCGTGCTCAAGGATTTGTTGCACGGCCTTCACATCTTCCGAGTCACGCGTGAAGGGCTGGGCAAAAATCACCACTGTATTGGCGTCGGCCTTGCCGGCAAGTTCGGAAAGAGGCCGCTCCCAGCGCTCCACGCTATAGCCGGAGTTAAGCAGCGTCTCGTATGCGGCGTGCGCGCCGTGCTGACCATTCAGGAACGTTGAGGGAAGTGGGTTGCTGTTTTCATCCGCGTTAGGCAGAAGAAAGCCGATAAGCACCGCCAATGAAAGCGCGACACCCACCGCCCAGAAAAGAATGCGGCGGTCTTTCGCATCGAGTGAGGAGAGAAGACTCATACGGCGCCGCCTTTCGTGCCGGTGCCAATCAAGGCAGAGGCTAATTCTTCTGCCGCGCGATACGCAGGTTCATCAGCGGGCCGTCCGCCGTACCAGGTGTGCTCAAAGCTGCGCGTCAGTGCAGAGAGACCCTGCTTGCGCGGATCGTCCGCGCTGACCAACGCAAGATATTCGCGTGGCGTGCGCGCGCGGTCAGCAGGCCAGAGTCTGCGCGACTCAAGACGAGAGATCGCCGCCCAGTAGAGAAAATGAATCGCTTCACGCCAATCACTGTTGGCCGCGGACTTGCGCGCATCGGCAAGCCACAGTTGCCAGTCGCGTGCGGAAGCAGCGCCCGGCGCCGGAGCCAGGCTCTCCGGAACAAGGCGAATGCGCCAGCGCCGTTCCAGCTGCAGCAGACCCCATGCCAGACCAAGACACACAAGCAGGATGAAACCCCAGAAAATTAGCCGGCCAACCCATGGTGATTGGGAACGCGAACCCACCAGATGCGACAGCAAATCGTTCAACCACTTGTTAAGCTGCTCCAGAAGCGAGTCGCGCATGGTACGCCGATTCAGATGGCTGAATTCCGATCCGGCGAGAACCTGCTTCAACGCGGCATGTGCGGAAGTATGTGCAGGCACGGGAACAGGAGTGCCGCCTGCCTGCACCAGATCGTCATTGAGCCGGTCGATTGCATCCTCAAGCAGTTCGCCATTCGTTGGCGGAGCATCTGCGGATTCCTGCGCCGCATCTGATTTGTTCTTTAAGGGCTCTGTCTTACCCGGCTTTGCTGGCTCGGGCTTTGGCTTGTCAATGACAAGCGCGCCATGCAACAGAATGCGCAGCCACGCATAGCTTACAAGCCGGCGCGTCTGCTGCCCGTTCTGGGTAAGCGGAACACGGTCATCCGGGCCTACAAGCTTCGCGTCGCAGTGAACCAGATCGCGCGCCTTTGCGCATTGCTGCACCACTGAGATGAGTTGCGTCAGGTGCGTGCGATAGTCCGCCATGGAAACGTCGGCCGTTTGTGTAGCAGGTATGGTCTGGGGAGAGAGTGGATCATCCGCATGCGCAGCGCGAGGCGAAACGAATATCAGGCTTCCGAGCAGGGCCGCGCCCAACGCGAATTGTGCCGATGCTGAGCGTGCGGTCAAGCCTGCGAATCCTCCCATTACATTGCAGAAATGAAGGAAGTGAATCTGGCGGGGAGAGAGGCATGAAACCCCGCGTCGTCGGTCATCATCTCCACGTCTTTTCCTTCGCGGTGTATGCGCCGATGATAGACGATCAGACTCACATCGAGTCTCCGGCCTTCGGAATGCTGCCCAGGTCCGATTCAATCGCCGTGCTCTCCGTTCTATTCTCGGCTTGAGCAGTCGCCGCATTCACCACCGAGGGAATCGCTCCCGTCCATGGAACGCTCGCAGCGGCAGCAGGCGCCGCCGCCACAAGGCCCGCCTGCCGCATCATCCACTCAATGTCAAAGCCCTCTTTACGGATGCGCTGATCAAAATAAAACAGTGTAAGTCCAATGCCATAGACGGGCCGGATGAATGCCTGTGCGGCAAATGTGCCTCCATAGAGAAACAGGGCCGCGAGAGCCCCCACGGCGCCTTGATGTTCCGGACCCTGCATGCCTGGCACAAAAGCGATCACCAACACCAGTGGAACAAATAGTGCGATCAGCACGGCCTGATTCAGCGCCCAACCAAGAAGGAAGAGCACAAATGCCCGGCCCCGCGTGCCATTACTGAGGGCGTTGCTGCGCACAATCGCCTTCCAAGCGGAGATGCGCTCCACGATGTTGGCCGGAAAAGCCAGGCATATGCGAAGCAAAACGTAGATGGTGGCCACGGCAAGCGCGCCCATCACGAGCAAGGTTAGAAAGCCCGCGATTGCACCGCCCGTGCTCCCGGAGCCGGCGGTTGCCACACTTGCCATGGCCGAGACGAATCCTATGAAGAAAAGGACCGAGAAAGGAATAATGCCCACAAAGACTGCCTGCAGCAGAAGTAGCCCAACCTGATTCCAGCCTCGCTTCCAGGCAGCTTTGTAAGCTTGGCGAATCGTAATGGTGTTGCCGAAATTTGTCTCCGCGGCGGCATGGCAAAGTGCAGCGTATCCAAGCGCAGTTGAACCCACAAATAACGGAAGCGAAACGAGCGCGATAAGAACGAAGATGGAACCTGCCAGCAACTGCGTGGAGCCGGAGGTGTCGGTCGCAATATTACGCAGCCCAAGCCCGGCAAACGTTCCCACAACTATGAGCAGTGCCGCAAGCATGACCGCCGAAGGAACCAGTGCGATGCCGAAAAAGACAAGAAAACGCCCGCGATAAATTTGGACGGTGCGGTCCAGCACCTCGGTGAGGCTCTGCGGATGGAGCCGCTCATTCATGAGCACTCTCAGTGCCAGGCAACGGCTCGGAGGTCGTTGGGACAGGCATGATGGATGCGACGGCCGCCTCTTGTGGAGCAGACAATCCCGCCGAGTGCATCATCCATTCAATATCGAAGCCTTCTTTACGGATGCGCTGATCGTAATAAAAAAGCGTGATCCCGGTGGCATATATGGGCCCCAGGAAAGAGTTGGTGAAAAAGGAAACGATCTGCGCAATGGACTGGGCAACCGGGCCCACCTGCCCGTGATGCTTGATGGCCAGAACAATCAAAAATCCCTGACTGACTGTGCTCAGACCAATCTCGATGGCCATCACCAGCAGGAACAGGACGAAAATGCGCCCGCGCGAGCCTTTGGTGAGAAGTATGCTGCGCTTGATAGATGCGCGAGCCTTGAGGTCTTCCATCACGCAGACCGGAACAGCAAGCGAATAGCGAATGCCCATAATGACCGCGTAGACAAACCAGCCCAGTGAGCAAAGTGCGAATAACACAGCGGCAGCAAGAAGCGTGATCACTGTACCTTTGTTATTCGCGTCGATATGACCGCTCATCAGGCCCGGTATGCTGAACACAACTCCGCCGAAGATAACCCCCAAAAGAATCACTGGCCAGCCAATCATGGAATACATGATTGCCATCAGCCAGATGTAACGGCCTGTCCTGGGAAGTACACTCTTGTACGCCGACGCGATGGTGGCCGGTTGGCCCAGATTGACCCATGCAACTGCACGGTTGATCGCGGCCGTTGTGATGCCTGCTGCGGCAATGATGAAGAACCACTCGGCGATGGTGGCGCACACCAGCAGAATTTTGACTGCAACCGCCGCCTGGGCAAAATTCACCAGTGATGTGACACCAAGCTGCGCCAGACCGAAGACAAGGAGCAGACCCGCATACACGGCAAAGATTCCAGCAAAGAGCAGAAAATTTGAGCGATAGAGAAATGCCGTTCGGTCGAGGATTTCTCCAAGAGATAGGGGGCGGATGCCGGTTTCCATCGTCAGGTCCTTATGAGCTTGGTGAACGAAGACTTGCGGGGATACTAGCACACTCGATAAACGAGTTTCGCTACTGCTTTACGGTCAGCACCGTGTCTTCGGTTACGCGGGACCATGCTCGTCGACGCAAAGAAGTACGATGCAAAGCTGTCGTGTTTCTGCAGTCGTAATTTTGCATACCGTGCAAAAACTTCCTGTTCGCAAATGAACATAAAGCCGCTAACACACTCCGATTCAACAAAACTCGTTTGGAACACAGAGTGCTGAAGTACGGACGCACGACCGCGGTAAGTTTCCTCTTGGTCCTGTTGGAGCGTGAGTGTGCCCCCTGGGGCAAGACGGAGCTACCTAATCTCTCCCCCCGGAGGTGCACTCTATGAATCGAATCACTCGTCTTATCGTTTCGGGTTTGACTGTTGGTGTTGCGGCAGGTGCTTTGACGCTTGCATCGGCAGCGCAGCCAATCACAGGCGCAACGCCCATGCCAGCCATTCAGGCGCCGCAGCCCCAACAGCCGCAAATGCCGCAGGAACAAATGCCCCGGTCACAAGCGGCCCGGACATCGACCTTCACCGGCACCATCGTGAAGTCTGGCGATACGTACGCTCTTCAGACTTCCAGTGGAACTGTCTACAAGCTTGACAACAGTTCGGAAGCCCGACAGTTTGCCGGCAAGGAAGTAAAGGTGATCGGCCAGTTGAATACGCAGACACGTGTCATCCACGTCTCCAGCATTCAAGGCGGATCCTAGGTAGATGAGTCGGCGACTCTACTCTGAAATGCCACGAGCAGGGTCGACGCATGAGAACCGGGCCGGAGGCTGATGGAGCCCTCGTCGCGGTTTCGCTTTGGGCCCGTTACCTACACGGTGCACACAGAAGTGAAGTGACTGCGGTAATACGGCGTTTCTTCCCGTAGTGCGTAGTTTTTACCCGCTTGGAAACGGGTCACATTCCACATAAGTAGTTGTGCACAAAGCAGATAGATATTTGGCCAGTCGTTTGCTGAAAAGAGGGTGAGGCCGGCTTAATCGCTGGAGGATGTTGAAGATGAGTAATTTGAGACGACCACTGGTTCTTGGACTTTCCACCTGTGCCCTGTTGCTGATGAGCTCGCGCGTGGCAAAGAAAAATCAGGCGGCAGCTGCTCGTGAAGGGACAGACCTGGAACCAGATAGCGAGAATGATTCAGCTCCCCTGGCAGCAGAGAAGGCAAGCGCACAACTACGCATTGAACCAGCTCACTGGACCGACTGATAAAGACATGCAAACAACGGAGGCAAACCGTGACACGACAAGGCCTGGCATTGCCGGGCCTTTCATGTGTCTGGCGCAGACGGTTAATGCTGATTGCGAATAGACTGAGGGCAACATGGAACGGCAGATTGCTCCCGGCGAAACCATCCTCCCCTCCAACGAGTTCCTTGCCTACTCGCGCTTCAAGCTTTTTGAGCAGTACTGGCCTAGGCTCCAGCAATGCCTCCGTTCACTTACACCGGAGCAACTCTGGTGGAGGCCCAATGCCGCGTCCAACAGCATCGGTAATCTGCTGCTGCATTTAAGCGGCAATGTGAGGCAATGGATGGTTGCGTCGTTCAACGGAGAGAGCGATGAGCGAAATCGTCCGGATGAATTCAGCAGGACGGATGGAGATGACGGAATAGATCCGCTGGCAGTTCTCAACGCAACCATGGTGGAGGCGGAAAAGGTTCTACAGCGGCTCACGGAGTCTGATCTGACGAAGCTCTACTCCATCCAGGGTTATACAGTGAGCGGTCTTGGCGCGGTGTATCAGGTGGTGGAGCACTTCGGCCTGCATTACGGGCAGATTGTCTACATCACGAAGATGCTGACGGCTGAGGATCTGGGCTTTTACAAAGAGCTGACAAAGACAGGCCGCGCCAGCTGATTACCGCCGCTACTGAAGGTCCTTGACCTTGGTATCTTCAGGCACCTTGATCTGGAACTGATCGTCAGAAAGCTTGATGTTCGGCACAACCTTCTCCACCGTCAGCACAATTTGGAACTCTTCCAGAGGGCGTTTGATGACGACTGTCGTCGGAAACATGACTCCCTCGAAGCTTTTGTAGTTCGAGTAGGAGACGTGCGTTTCGAGGTTGCCGTCGGAATCATACAAATCCTGCTCGTAAGGCAGCAGGTCGTCGCGGTGAATGGTGACGACACGAATCGGTTTCATCTCGCGTGTACCGGGCTTGGCGCGAATAATGCTCAGGATGTATTCGGGAATCTGGATGAGGTGCTTCTTCTTCGCGTCCTCAATGGTCTCCGTATCCGCGGACACCATGAAGTTGTCATCCTTATCCAGACCACGGACAACGAGTGCATCAAAGAAAAACCCCGGCCGCATATTCTCCACGGTATTAGTGGAGCGTTTGTGCAGCGCGTTCGATCCCTTGTACTCCAGATTCTTGGTTTGGATGTAGAGGGTGAAGTTCTTTCCGTCGCTCACCATGTCAAACATGCGTGAGCCAATCACCGGCACGCGACCGTAGACCCGCAGCCATTCAGGCTTACGCATCATGATGATGCCAGGAAACGTGGTGTAGTCCTTCTCCACGCCATCCTTTTTCTTGAGAGTGCTGGCCTGGATCTCCACGTTGGCATAGAAAGCTTCGAGCCGATCCCAACGGTCGTCGATATCCTCCACAAGCTGCGCCGGCGTTACAGTCTGCGTCACACTTGGGGCTTTAGGCATGGGCAGCTTGCGGGTGGTAAACAAGCAACCCGTCAGCAACAGAAGTGGAGCGGAAAACAGTACAGCAAGAGCCCGGCGGTGCATTCTCAACGTTCACCTGCCTTTTTCATGGCCTTGCGGTAGCCGGAGACATTGCGGGCGTGTTCCTGCAGCGTGGAGGCAAACAGCGACTTGCCCTGCGGGTTTGCACCTGCCGCGACGAAATACAAGTAACTGGTATGTGCCGGATTCATGGCCGCCTTCAGCGAGGGCAGTCCGGGATTGGCAACGGGACCGGGAGGCAGCCCGGTGTGCAAATAAGTGTTGTAGGGCGTATCGCGCTTCAAGTCGCTCTGGTAAATGGTGCCGCGCCACTTGCCTTTCAGTTCCAGTCCATAAATTACCGATGGATCCGTCATGAGTGGCATGTTTTCGGCAAGGCGATTTTCAAAGACACTGGCTACGAGAGGGCGTTCGGCATCAACGGCCGTTTCCTTCTCGACGAGCGATGCGACAGTCACCACTTGATGCACGTTCTCCTTCAAACCAATTTCTGCGGCGGCCTCACGAAAGCGCCTGACCATTGCTGCGCAGACCTGTGCCACCGTTGCTGATCTCTGGAAGCGATATGTATCCGGAAAAAGATATCCCTCGAGACTGGTTGCCTGCGGGTCAAGATCTGCAATGAGGCTGATCTCCTTCTTCTGTTCCGTTGCAAAGTCTTCGCCCGCTTTGAGACCCGCTTTCTTCAGCCGTGATTCGATGTCAAATACGTTGGCCCCCTCCGGAACGACCACGGTTCTTGTGTACACATCGCCGCGGGCAATGCGCGCATAAACCTCCCAGGCCGTGACCGGGTGGTCAAATCGGTATTCGCCCGCCTTGAGCCTGCCCCGTTCAATCCAGCGGAGAAGATCGAAGGCAAAACGAGACCGGATGATTCCTGCGTCCTCCAGATTTCGTCCGATATGGACCGTGGAGGAACCAGGCGCTATCTCGACAAAAGTCTCCGTACTGGGACCGAATGGAGTTGCCACAAGCCAGGCAGCACCACCTGCACCAGCAAGGAGTACGAGAATCAACAGTAGGAAAGTTCCCGCGCCAAGGCGTTTCCCCATTGTGCTCTTCGGTTTACGGCGCGACATGCCTGCTCGAATTCCTTGTCTTCAGATAAGACGCGGCAGGTCCACCGGTGGATTCTCTACCTTCGATTATTGTATCGGCTGGGTGGAGAAGCTAAACCGCAGAATGGGGCTTACCGCTAAGCTGGAGTTAGGAGAGTAAAGGGTGTCTGAGGACGGACCAGGCCGGTATCTCGCCATTGACTTCGGCGCAAAACGCATTGGCGTGGCCGTCAGTGACCCGCTCGGGCTCACTGCCCAGCCGGTGATGACTCTCGAACGGCGTCGCAATCCGCGAGAAGACTTGCGTTCGCTTGCCCGGCTGGCCAGAAAGCACGACGTTGCCGGAATTGTCGTCGGATTGCCGCTGCATATGAGTGGTGATGAAAGTCCGCGTGCCGCAAAAACGCGCGCTTTTGCTCAGAAACTTGGCGCGCTCAGCGGTCTGCCCATCCATCTTTGGGACGAGCGGCTTACCAGCGAGGAAGCGCACCAGATTCTGTACAAAGCCGGGCACAAGCGGCAGGAACACAAGGAAATTGTGGATCAAGTGGCCGCCGCGCTGATTCTGGAAGGGTTTCTGGCTGAGCTGGCCGCGCGAAAGCGGCAGGTATAATGAGAGCTTGAGTTCGCACTATTTTCGTGGGTTGAGCAAGGCAGCTCTCCACATTGGGATCTAAATGCCTGATCACATCAAGAAGAAACTTCAGGAAGAGATTCATGCCTTGGAGCATGAACTTGCCCATGAACTGCCGGCTGAGATTAAGAAGGCGGTGGCGCTGGGTGATCTGTCAGAAAACGCCGAATATCACATGGCCAAGCAGCGCCAGGAGTTTGTGAACGCGCGCCTGGGACAGTTGAAGAAGCGCATGGCGGAACTCTCCCTGGTGAACCTGGCCAACATTCCTCGCGACAAGGCAGGATTCGGATCTACTGTGGTGGTGTATGACTCCACCAAGGAAGAAGAGATTGAATATCGCCTGGTGACGAGCGAAGAATCGGACGTGGCCAAGGGACTGATCTCGACCACTTCACCCATTGGCCGCGGTATCGTAGGAAAGCGTGTGGGCGATGTCGCCACCATTGTGACGCCAAACGGCAAGCGCGAGCTTGAAATTTTGAAGTTGACCACCATTCACGACGGGGCCGACGATGAGGAAGGCGCCTAGAGGGCGCCGGAAAGACTGGAATGACCTGGACCAGCGCATTTGGCCGGGGTTGCGGATGGCTGTTGGACCACATTGTGCACGGCCTCTCACTTACCCGGATTTCTCCCAATGTCCTTACCTTCATTGGACTGGTAATTAACATCATCGCCGCGTTCTTCTTTGGCCACGCGGACACGACCGACCCCACTCGCATGTTCCTCTACGCCGGCCTTGTGGTCATCGGTGCAGGCTTGTTTGACATGGTTGACGGCCGCGTCGCCCGCCGCATTAACCAGGTCACCGTCTTCGGTGCATTCTTTGACTCCGTAATCGACCGCTACTCCGACGTGGTGCTCTTCTTCGGCCTGCTGGTCTACTACGGCCGCATCAATCGCTTCCGCTACGTTGTGCTGGTTGCGTTTGTCATGGTCACATCACTCATGGTCAGCTACACCCGCGCCCGTGCTGAAGCACTCATTGGGTCGTGCAAGGTTGGCTTCATGGAGCGACCCGAGCGCATTGTTCTGGTGATCCTCGGCGCGCTCTTCAATAAGTGGGGCGTGATGGCGCCGGTGCTCTGGGTGCTTGCGGTACTCTCCACCATCACGGTGATCCACCGCATCCAGTACACCTACTCCAAAACAAAACACCTCGCGCCGATTGCACAATAGCTGCGCGCAGTCTCATGAGTTAAGAACATCCCGGCTACTGGCCGGGATGTTCTTTTTTCCATGCCTCATAGCTGATCCGCGGAATCTGCATGAACGCATCCCGCGTACGCACGTAGTTGCCCAGCCCATTCATGCGGCCCACCGCGTGCAGCTCGTCCGCCTTGATGTACGGACCCGCCGGATCAACATACCTGTCCTCGACAAACGCCGAAATCACACGCCCCAGAACAATGCGCCCGTTGCCCACTTCCAGCGTCATGTACTCGCGGCATTCCAACGCCGCGTGCGCCTCAGCAAGGCGCGGCACGCGTACTGTCTGCGAAGGAGCAGTGGTAAAGCCGGCAACTTCCACTTCATTTACTTCCGCCGGAAAATCAATCGCGCAGAGGTTCATCTTCTCCGCGATGTCTTCAGTGACGACGTTGACGACAAACTCGCCCGTGCGGCGGATATTGCGCGCTGTATCCTTGGGCGCAAACTCCTGCCCCGGCTTGTTCGCCACGCCCACACCGATAATCGGCGGATCAGTCGAAAAGTAGTTGAATGCACTAAAGGGCGCCGCATTCAGCCGGCCATGCTCGTCAAGACTCGTAATCAGGGCGATGGGTCGCGGTGCAATGAGGCCAATAAGCAGCTTGTACGCTACCGAACCCGGTGAAGCTTCAAGATCAAATTGCACAGAACTTTCCTTTGCGAGAGATCGCTACCTCTTTGGGTGAAGTGCAGTCAGGCCAGAATCAGCAGGTCGTCATCACCATGGAGCAGCCTGGCTTCACTGGCTTCCATTGGAGAAGGAACTTTGTGACCGCATCTGGTTCCACCCGGCGCATCGACTCAAACTGCCCGAGCTTCTGGCTGTACAGCAGCTTCCCCGAGGACAGAAGAACAGCCAGCGCGGGCACGCCTTTATCCAGGGGAGTGTCATATTTCTTTGCGAGATCGAGATTGGCATCATAACGGCCCACGTTGATGTGTACCATGATGAAATTGGCATTGAGGATCGGCAGGTTCTGTTCGTTGTGCATGTACATGTCCAGCACAATGCAGTCGCTGCACCAATTGCCACCAAAGTCCAGAATGATGCGCTTGTGCGTCTTTGCCGCCTCATTAAGCGCTGCGGCAAGATCGGCCTTTGCCTGCTCCGGCGGCGGATAAATTTCGCGCCGCGACGCATAAGCAAACGTTGTCGCGCTCATAAGCGCCATCAAAAGAACAATCGCACGCATACGCATCCCGCAGTACCTCCAGCATTTGTTACTAGTTTATAGATGTCGGTCGGCCATCGCTTGCGTCAAAAACAGAAGTATGTATGCTGGGGTGTGGCCAACGCATTGAGAGAAAAACTGGAAAGCCGTTCGTTCGCCGACTTGGGCACCATGATGGAGGGCTACGCCCGCGCCGCAGCCGACTGCGCGCGAGACGAATTCAAACAAAAGCTTGACTTTACTTCAGACTCGATTGAAGCGCTTGACGACGTGCTGGTAAACGTGAGCAACAGCCCCGAGCTCGATCTGGAATTTGAAGTGAAACTCTGGGGTAGTTATCTGGGAGAGGTGCTCAGGCGCCGCTATGCCGGCAGTTGGGAGATGACCCCCTACCCCGGCGGCATTGCAGCCGTGCCCGCGGTGGAAGTGCGCGGTTCAAGGCTCTTTCCGCTGGTTAAGGTCTACCGGCGGCTGACCGTGGGAGAAGAGGACGATCTGCAGAGTTTTTATGCCATGGTCACCGATCGGCTGGGCAAACCGGCCCAGGTGAACTAACGCCGGTCAAACGCACGAAGCATGCGCTTTGTGCGACAATAATTGTGATTGTGCAGGCCGGATTAGTCGGCACGCAAGGGAGTGGAACAATGGGTGATCTATTACAGCCGTGGCATATCGTAATCATTTGCGCAGTGGGTTTTCTCCTCTTCGGCGCCAAACGATTGCCTGAGCTGGGCAAAGGGCTCGGCGAGGGCCTCAAAGGTTTCAAGGAAGGCATTCGCGGTGTGACCGATCCTGCTCCGGCGCCTCCGCCAGCGCAGCCCGCGCAGCAGAGCGCACAGCCGCAGCAACCTGTTCAAACCGAGCAGAAGTAAGCGCAAACCGGCCGCAGCGCCACAAATAAGCCAACACACGGAAGGCCTGTGCACAGTGCACAGGCCTTCCGCTTTGGCTAAGTGTTTTGGCTGAAACCTAGTGAAGGTCCTCGGCGGTCGGATAATATCCGCGCTTGGCCGTCACTTCCACATTGGGTCGGTCAACGCGCACTTCAATCTTGCGAAATCTGCTGTCCAGCGTTGGCAGATGGCTGTAGTAGCCCAGCGTGTACTGCGCACGCGCGGTCTCGGCAATTTTGGCATAACTTTGCTCAATGCCATTGATGTTGTTCGCCGAGTAGAGAACGCCACCTGTCTGATTGACATAGCTGGTCAGGCGATTGTCGTACATCGTGAACGGAAGATGGAAACGGCTCAGGTACCCCTGTCCCCATCGTGCCGAGTCACCTACGAGCGTGCCGTAGACGATAATCTGGTTTTGCTGCAGGAAGTGCAGCACGTCCTTGAAGCTCGCCTTGCTGCCATACTCTTTGCCATCGGAGACCACGTAGATGATTCTGCGGCGCTCCTTCGGACGCGAAGCCAATTCTTTGGCCGCCGCCAGAATGGCGTCATTCAGCGTGTGGATTTCCTTCGGAATGGTGATGAAAGGACCGCCGCCCGTTGAACCGCCCGGCTGCAGCACAGGGTCCTCACAACTGCCGTTGTAATGAATGTTGCAACCTGCCAATGGCCCTGAGTTCACAGGCACCTGCATGTCGCGACCCGTGGCTTTGGTGAAGGCCAGAACGGCGGGAACACGCGCGCTGTGCGCCCCTGTAAATCCTGTGCGCTCCTGCGGGCCATTGTTGTAGCTGAAAATCGCGATCTCGTCGAACGGAGCCAGCGCACCCTGCACTGCACCGAGCGACTGGTTCACCTTGGCCATCACATCCGAAGTAAGGCTCTGGTCGATTACAAAAGCCATCGAGAGCGGAAACGACGATGTGGTGAAGAATGCGATCGGCACGCGCTGATCGTTCTCAAACAGGCGGAAATCCTCCGGGTGAAGTCCGGCAACCAGGTTGCCTTTGGAATCCTTCACGGTAACCGGGATTTCAACGAAATTTGTGTAGCTTCGGATCAGAGTCGTGCTGCGGTCGTAGGCCTCTGCCGCTGGCGGCACTTCGGCAGGCTTTTGCTGGAAGGTGTCCGGCTGCGAAGGGGGCGCTTGTGTGGGTGTCTGCGACGCTTCTCCGGAGGATGAGGTCCCCTTGGAGGCCGCGCCGATGCCCGGCGTGATGGGACCAGAATATTCCGTCAATGGAGTGGGTTGCGGCGCAGGCGCATCGGGAACAGGAGCTGACTGCTGCTGCGCATTCAGGACCGGCGCCAGCAGAAGTGTTGATCCCAGAAGTGTTGCCGCTGTTGCCGAAAAACCAATTCTCACAGGTAAAACGTCCTCCCTACACCCGGCAGCCCCTGCCCGGACTTGTTCCTGTCAGGCAGACAAACAGCCAATTGGGCCGCACTCGTCAGAGTATCAGACGCATGGGAATCGCGCAGGTCTCCGCCGGTTGGACTCAAAATCGACTATGCTCTCTTCAAAGGCGGAATTTCGTCTAATACCTCGAAACAATGTCTCCTCTCAAACATGCCGCAGCTTTGCTCCTGACGCTGACTTTGTGCCCACTGGGGGCCAAAGCACAGCTTGCTCCCTCCCCGGACGCACCTCCGGTCAGTAACGCGCCTGCCCAGCAGGAAGACGATGCGGTGGCCACCTTCAAGTTGCAGGTCAACCTGGTCAATCTCTATTTCACGGTCAAGAACAAGGATGGACAGCTCATCCCCCACCTGACCAAGAATGACTGCAGCGTGGAAGAGGACAAAGTTCCGCAGACCCTCAAAAACTTTACTGCGGAGACAAATCAGCCGCTGACTCTGGGCATTCTTCTGGACACGTCCGGCAGCCAGGACAGAGTTCTTCCGCTCGAGCAGCAGGCTGGCAGCGAATTTCTGCAGCGCGTTCTGCGCTCCAAAGATGAAGCCTTTCTGTTGTCGTTCGACGTCAACGTCGACCTGCTGCAGGACTTCACCAACAGCCCGCGCATGCTGGCACGCGCACTGAACAAAGCGGAGATCAACACGGCAGGCGGGAACGGCGCAGCAGGAATTCCGGGACTGGGCGGCGGCACGGTTCCCGTGCAGGGCACACCGAAAGGCACGCTGCTCTACGACGCAATTTATCTCGCATCACACGAAAAACTGAGCCAGGAAACCGGCCGCAAAGCCATGATCATCCTCACCGACGGCGACGATCAGGGCAGCAAAACCACCATTAATGAAGCCATTGAGGCCGCGCAAAAATCCAACACCATCATTTACGTCATCCTGATTGCCGACACGGGCTTCTACAACGGCTTCCAATTCGGCTACAACGGTTACTCAGCTTCGAAGAAGCTCGCTGAAGCCACCGGCGGCCGCGTCATCAATGTGGGTAACAACGGTAAGAAACTTGAAGCCGCCTTCCAGCAGATTGAGGACGAACTGCGAACCCAGTACGTGGCCAGTTACACTCCCACAAATGCCCGGCTCGACGGGACCTACCGTCATATCTCGGTCGAGTGTAAGGGCGACGGGCTGAGAGTACAGGCACGCAAGGGCTACTATGCACCCAACGGCCAAAGCCAGGAATAGGATGCAAACGCAGGCAAATACCCGGCAACCGCGCAAAAATTTCACACTGAGTATCCGCAAAACTGAACTTTCGCCGCTATGAACCCGCGAAATGAAATCGGCAACAAGGGCGGCTCTGCGCGACAACTCCATTGTTTGCTATGGATTGAACAAAATGAAGTAGCGAGTGTGATTTTGGTCACTAATGTGCAATAGTTTCTCCGTCAGCGCTTTCCATGGAACAAGAAGCGTTGCGTGCGGAGGTGCATAAGTGATGAAGACCGCGGTGGCCATAGCAATCGTCCTTGTGGTGCTTTCGAGTATTCCTCTCTTTGGCCAGCAGGCAGCAGCGAGCGCCCAGTCAAACGTGACGGTCAATGCTGACTCTGCTCGCACAGGCCAAAATGGCCTCCACGCACCCAGTGTTCCAGGAAAGTCTGGTACTGCATCGATACAGCGGGTACATGGCGAACTCCTCGGCCACCTCGACTCGAAGAATGCAAAGACAGGCGATAAAGTAGTGGTCAAAACCACAGAGTCCTTCAAGACCGTAGACGGCACAATAATACCCAAAGGATCAAAGCTGATAGGTCACATCAGCCAGGCACAGGCTCTCGGCACATCTGGCGCCGATGCACGGCTTGGACTGGTCTTTGACACGGTCGAATTGAAGAACAAGGAAGCATTTACCGTTCATGCCATGATTCAGTGCATTGCGCCCTCGGCCAGCGCTCTCGCCGCAGCACAAATGGACAGACGCGAAGAGATGAGTGCCATGAATGGCTCCATGGTCGGCGGTCGCCCAATGAGCGCGGCTCGTATCGGTGGTGAACCAGCGGTCGGCACTCTCAACGGAGCAGCACCATCCGCAACGGGCATTGCCTCAGGCTTCCGCTCAACCCCCACTGATCAACTTGCCGGATCCGGCACTATCGTCGCGAGATCGTCCGAAGATCTCGACAACCACATTCACTCTGGCGCAGAAGCTTCAGGCGGCCTTGATACCCCTATCTCCAGGCTCGCAGGCGTCAAGCTTGAAAAAAACACCTCCGCAGACGAATCGGGTGTCCTCACATCTTCCAGGAACAACGTGCATCTCGAATCGGGGACCCAACTCACGCTCACCGTCACCGCATCGCCGTTGCACTGAATTTCACCGCAAGCAAAAAACACGTGGATTATTTGCCACTTCCTTAGCGGAAATGAAGACACTTCTGTTTCATTTTTTGACAAAATGCTCTGATTTTGGACACGCCGTTACCGAAGTCCTTAAAGCGCGTAATCTGGCGCGCACATCAGCACTTCACTACCATCGACAAAGATGAGAACAACTTGAGAGCAAAGGGAAACAATTCTTGCTTTCAGGCAATGCCAGCTTCCCGGGGTGAGTGCTATGCAAATCAGTCCAACTTCCGACAACGGAATCGAAATCAGCCAGCGCTTCCGCCGCACCATGGAAGACCGCGCCGAAAAACTTGAACGCGATGCCGAACACGATGAAGCGCAGATCGCCTGCTTTGTGAATGAAGATCACATTCGCCGTCAGCGCCGTTTGGTCGCGCTGGAACGATCGGAGGCATTGCGCATCCGGCTCTTTCTCGATCGCGCCCGAACGCGCCTGCCTCGCCCCATGATTGCTCTCTGACAGAGAGCTAGCTTTCTCCTGACGTACAAAAGCGCCGCAGCTCTCACAGGAGACGCGGCGCTTTCTTCTTCGCTTCCAAACCTGGGGTGTATTCACCAGCAGGCGAGGCTAAACTTGGAGCACCAGGCGGGGCTCGAACCCGCGGATACAGGTTTTGCAGACCTGCGCGTTACCATCTTCGCCACCGGTGCTCATCGATGGAAGGACATATCCACTTCTCACTTGATTCATGGAGCGCCGGCAATGCAGACGTTGTACACGGCAAAATTCAGCGTACTCTCCCTGTGCATACTCATGCATGGATGAGTTTCTTCAAACTTGTAAGTATCCGCTGAACCACCAACAACGCAAACGAACCAGCTTAGCCTGCGCAGTCGTACGTGGAAGGGGATCCGGGGAAACCACTTCTTCTGCTCAGATAAGCACTGAAAGAATGCGCTAAAGAAAGTAAGTGTAGCCTATGACGAGAAAGATGGAGTGTCAAGAACATGAAAGTTACGAATTACATAGTTACCGACGTGTTTTCCACGAGAAGTCTTGCTGGGAATCCGCTCGCGGTTGTGTTTGACGACTTCGGCATGAGTACAGAGATCATGCAGTCCATCGCGCGTGAATTCAACCTCAGTGAAACCACATTCGTCCAGCGCAGAGATCCAGCAATCGAAGCCGAAGAGGGGGTGCGCGTCCGAATCTTCACCACGCAGGAGGAGCTTCCCTTCGCCGGCCATCCAACGCTCGGCACGGCAAGCATCCTGCGCACTGAAGCTCCCGAAACCGTGCGCGACAACGAAGTCCGTCTCGCGCTGAATGTTGGAACCGTCCCCGTTCGCTTCACTCCAGACAGCGCCTATGGCGAAATGACGCAAAAAGATCCCGAGTTCAAAACGGAGCTCGACAGAGAAACAGTCGCGAGCCTCATCGGCCTTCATGCCGACGACCTCAATCCCCATCACGCTCCGCAAGTCGTCTCCACCGGAACCGCCTTCGCCATCGTGCTGCTCAACTCCGCCGATGCCCTTGCACGCCTGCACGTTGCAGAGCAGGAAGCATCACCATGGTTGCGCAAACGCGGCGCGCGCTGGTTTTACGTACTCGCTCCCACCGGCACAGCCACCACCGGTGAGCCCGATTTCCGCGCGCGCATGCAATTCAACGGAGGTGAGGATCCCGCAACCGGTTCCGCAGCCGGCTGCGCCATCAGTTACCTGGTGCAGCGGGAAATCGTCCAATCAGACAGGCGCATTCATCTGCGCCAGGGCGTGGAGATGTTGCGCCCAAGTGAAATTTTTCTCACCGCGCACCGCGATACAGCGAAAGTTTCTAATGTTCGCGTCGGCGGCAGCACCGTTCTTGTTGCAAAGGGACAGCTTTTCCTGCCGTGATACACACGCTTTCAACAAGACATTCACATCGCAAGTTGCGTCGTGTGTTGCGCCTAGAAGATTTCCACTTGTTACAGGATTATTTTCACTCGCATCTTCGCCCCTCTTTCTCTCTTTTCTCATCAAGCCGATGCCCGTACTCTTGGCAAGCGATGGAGCAAGTCCGAACACTTTGCTGATCACCTTTGCTCCTCTCAAGCTGTAAAAAATTCGACCGCGAACGAAGACGAAACTTCCCAAGGCTGGTCTCCCGTCCGGCACCCCGCCCACTGTGCGGGTGCTGGCTGCGCAAACGCGCAGAGGCGCGAGAGCCTGCCGTAAGAACATACATCCTCTCAGCGGCTGATGCTGCGGCCAGCGGAATTGCACCTCGGAACTTTGACGGGGACAGGAAACGTGTGCGCCAAAGCACTTCACATCTCAAGATCAGGAGTTAACCCCAGTCCATGCGCCCCAAGAAAGTGATCCTCTGCGTCGACGAAAATGAGCACGAACTCTCCGTACTCAGCTTCATGCTTTCCACCAACGGCTATCGAGTGCTCTCCGCTGCCAAGGCAGCTCAGGCTGAAGAACTCTTCGCCGAAAACCAGGTCGACCTTGTGCTCGCAGACTTCAGCCGCCCCAACTCTTCCGGTGACCAGTTGGTGCGGCGTCTCAAGCAGATTGCGCAGCACGTACCCATGATCCTGCTTGCAGACCCCTCGCGCATGAACGGCCAGATTCACGCCGCCGACGCCATGCTCGCGCGCAAAGCCTGCTCGCCCATGGAACTGCTTGAGCGCATCAAGGTGATGAGCGCCCGCAAGCGCGGACCGCGCAAGGGCATGCACCGCTCCACAGAGAACTCCGAACTGGCTGTGGCTTCGTAGGCGCGCAACAGCCAGCTCCGCAATTCAAGACCGGGTTTCTTGCAAACTTAGAAGTCCTTGCTTGACGGCCTGCGGACCGCATGGGCATACTCGCTGGTTGTGCCTGAGTACCCCCTTCTTCAGGTACTGCAATAAGCAGGCTCATATGGACTTGGTTCTTATCCGTCTTTTGTTCGTCGCTCTGTTGTCGGCAGTTTGTTTTTTCCTTCACCCTTTTGGACTGAATGGACCGCTGAGCGCCGCCGTGGGGGCCGTCGGCGCCGGCGCCGTCATTGTGTTTGAGCTGCGCGTACGCGCGCTCAGTCTGCGTCGTCTGATCGGCGCAGTCGCAGGCAGCGTGCTCGGCATCTTCGGCGCAGCGCTTTTCTGCATGGTGCTGCGCTCGGCGCTTGAGCCCGGACCCACATCGGCAGTCCTGCAAATCTTCGTCTTGCTGCTCATGTCGTACGTAGGCCTGCTCGTCGGCACCAGCAAGGGTGAGCTTTTGAATCCCGCCCTGCTCGGCAACCTGTTCAGCTCAGAACGCCAGCAGAAACGCTCCGCCAAACTGCTCGATACCAGCGTCATCATTGACGGCCGCATCGCCGACATCGCTGAAGCAGGCTTCATCGACGGAGCCATGGTCATTCCCGAGTTCGTGCTGCGCGAGCTGCAGGTCGTTGCCGACTCCACCGACGGCTCCAAGCGCCAGCGCGGGCGCCGCGGCCTCGATATGCTCCAGCGCATGCAATCGAACGCCAGGCTTCAGGTGCAGATCGTACCCGATGACTTCCCTTCCATCCGCGAAGTGGATCTCAAACTCCTCGAACTCGCCAAGAAGTGGGACGCCAAGGTCGTCACCAACGACTTCAACCTCAACAAGGTCGCGCAACTCCATCACGTCGAAGTGCTCAACATCAACGACCTCGCCAACGCGCTCAAGCCCGTCGTGCTGCCGGGCGAACACATGAACGTCGTCATCCTGAAAGAAGGCAAGGAATACAACCAGGGCGTCGGCTACCTCGATGACGGCACCATGGTCGTTGTCGACCACGCGCGCAAAATGATCGGCAAGCCAGTCGAAATTTCCGTCACCAGTGTGCTCCAAACAGCAAGCGGCAAAATGATCTTCGGCAAGATGGACGAGAACGGCCGCAACGGCGACGCGCCACGGCCAACACCGATGGAGTTGACGCACTAAAGAACCGGACGACTAGCTCGCCGCAGTCTCTTCTTCAAACATGCCAGTAGGCAACCCATCAATGCTGCACGCATTATTCTTGTGCCGGTACGCCTCCAGCGCCTCCGGCCTTTTCGCCTCGGCCCAGCGAATCAGCGTCTCGCGCTCATCCTTGTAGTCGTAGAGCGGCACGTTGTAGCCACAGCTCGTCTGCACGGACTTCACTTTCAGCAAAACCATCTGCCGCGTTCCCGGCGGCTCTTCGTTATTGAAATGCGGCCCGAGCAATGATGCATACTCTTCGCTTCCGCGCGGCAGAATGCGCCCCTCCCCATAGAGACGAAGAATCAGCGGCGCTCCCTCAAACGCGCAGAACATCAGCGTCAGCCGGCCGTTGTCGCGCAGGTGAGCCGCCGTCTCATTGCCGCTGCCCGTCAGGTCCAGATATACGACCGTCTCTTCATCCAGAACCCGCAGCAGCGCCGTCGCGCGGGGGGACACATTCACCCGCCCCGTGGCCGGCGCCGATGCATTGAAGAAAACGTGCTGCTTCTCAATGAACTTGCGATGCGCCGGTTCCATGCGCTCAAAGAATTTGGCCATGGCATTTGCCTTCCTACTGTGGCAGACGAAGTACGAGCCGATTCAGTACTTCGCAACTGTGGGATCAATATGATCCGACCAGGCCAGAATCCCGCCCGCCAAATTTGACACATTCGTGTACCCGGCCTGCGCCAGCAGCTCTGCAATTCGTTGCGAGCGCGCACCACTCCGGCACTGCACCACCACATCGCGGTCGCGCGGAATCTCCGCCAGCCGCTTCGGCACATCGTTCTGCGGAATCAGCGTGCCGCCAATCTGCGCAATCTGGTATTCATACGGCTCGCGCACATCCAGCAGAAACACTTCCTCGCCTGCATCCCGGCGCGCCTTCAACTCCTGCACCGTCACCTGGGGAATTCCGTTCTTCACTTCGTGTCCTTTCGCATCCGTCTTCGGCGTCTCCTGCTTAGGCAGGCCGCAGAACTCTTCGTAATCAATCAGCTTCGTCACCGTCGGGTTGTCGCCGCACACCGGGCACTCCGGATTCCGGCGCAGCTTCAACTCGCGGAACTTCATGCTCAGCGCGTCAATCAGCAGAAAGCGCCCCGCAAGCGTGTCGCCCTGGCCAAGAATGAGCTTGATCACTTCGGTCGCCTGGATGACGCCCACAAGCCCGGGCAGAATACCCAGCACACCGCCCTCGGCGCAGCTCGGCACCAGCCCCGGCGGTGGCGGCTCAGGATAGAGGCAGCGATAACATGGTCCATCCTTCAATCCAAAGACGCTGGCCTGGCCTTCAAAACGGAAAATGGATCCATACGCATTCGGCTTGCCCAGCAGCACGCACGCATCGTTGACAAGATAGCGCGTGGGAAAATTATCCGTTCCGTCGGCAACAATGTCGTAGTCCTTGAGGATCTCGAGCGCATTGGCGCTGGTAAGCATCGTCTCGTGCTTCACAACATGGAGGCTGGGATTAAGTGCGGTGAGCTTTTCCGCGGCCGAGTCGAGCTTTTTACGGCCCACGTCTTTGGTGGAGTGCAAAATCTGCCGCTGCAGATTACTCGCATCCACCACGTCGAAGTCGACCAGCCCCAGCGTGCCAATGCCTGCTGCCGCCAGATAGAACGCGAGCGGCGAGCCTAGACCACCTGTACCCACGCAAAGCACCTTCGCGGCCTTCAGCTTTCGCTGCCCCTCAATGCCCACCTCGGGCAGGATGATGTGGCGTGAATAGCGCGCAAGCTCGTCGTTCGTCAGTTCGGGAAGCGCGTTCGTTTCCGTTGCTGTTGTCATCGCATCTCTCACTTCAGTTAGTTCGAATCAATTCGGTCAATCATTGATTCCCGTCCCGCGCCAAAGGCACGAGCATGGAAGGTCTGCATCTGCGAGCATCGCGCCGAAGGCGCTTACGCCTGGACGGCCAGTCCCGCCGCAGGCGCTATTGCCCGGGCGGCAAGCCCCCGGCGATCGACGGGATGATGGAGAGCGTGTCCTCCGTCTTCACCGCTGTCTTGTCGTTCTCGGGCAAGTAGCGCACGTCTTCGTCATTCAGGTAGAGATTTACAAAGGCGCGCACCTTTCCCTCCGGCGTAAACAGGTGCTTCTTCAGGTCGGGGTGCGTGGTGGTCAGTTGACTCAGCACTTCGGCAACCGTGGCTCCTGGAACT
>JAGWSG010000107.1 GCA_028876335.1 Acidobacteriota bacterium | reverse complement strand
TGCTCAAGTTGCGTGAGCTGTTCCTGTGCCGCGGTTACATTGCCTGCGTTGGCTTCGGCAAGTCCACGAGTGAATGCATGGCGGTACTCCGACATTACGGCTCCATCGAGATTCACTGAGAGCGACGCAGGCGCAGAGTTGAGCGGCGGTTCAACGTTGAGAAGAAACGTATCCTGCATCGCTACGAACGATCCGGTCTTGGTTTCATCGGGATCGAGCGCGGCACGGCTGGCGGCGTTCAGGTGTGCCGCGGCTGCATCTTCATGGCACGCCGCCAGAATCCTCTCCGCCTCCGCAACACGTCCCTGCTCGATGTAGCCATAGAGAAGCCAGTAGTTGTAATGCCCGCAATGGACCGGCTGCCTGCCTGCAGTAACGGCATGACGATTGACAACGGAAGTAGCCGCAATATTCGCATTCACCACATCGTTCCACATGCCAAGCGCAAGGAAGATGTGCGAGCACATGTGCTGCGCATGGGCTGCATCGGGAGCAATTTTCGAGAGAGCACGCGCCGCCACCAGCGCCCCGGCCGCGTGCTGCGGATCGTCCATGCCGTGGATCCAGTAGTGTGCTGCCCCAGGATGATGAGGGTTGTGCTTGAAAACGGCCTTCGCGATTTCCGCGGCTTTCAGATAGTTGGGTACATCGCGCACGCCTTCACTGCGCCCCAGCAATGAAAGCGCATAGAAAAGCTGCGCCTCATCGTCATGAGGATAGGTCTGTGCCAGCGCCTGCATGGCGTCGGAATACTGTGCGTCTCTCTCCTTTTTGCTCCCCTTTTCTGTATAGAGAATTTCCACTGCGGCCATGTACGCCCGCTCACGCGGATCTTTGATGCGAGCGGCGCGCGCCTGTGGCGTTGGTGCAAATTTGTTTAGTGCCGCCTCACCGGAAATTGGATCCACCTCGTTCCATACCGGGTGGTTGTACGTCATCGCTTCACCCCAGTAAGCCATGGCGAAAGATGGATCGGACTGCTCGGCGGCTACGAAGGCCTTGGCAGCATCAGCAAATTCAAAGAGATGCAGCAGCAGCAGACCACGCATGAATTCCTGCTGCGCTTCAGCGGATTGTGTGGATGTGGGGAAGTAGGCCGAGCCAAGTCCTGAAATGGAAACCAGCTGTTGAGCGGAAGCGATGGATACGCAGAGTACGAGCAGGGGAATGAGGACGCGAATTGAGGCTTTGCTCAGTGAAAATGCGGTCATGGTCACTCCGATGTGAGGACCACGATATCACTTTGCATGCAGGCAGAAATATCCTTCTTCAGAAATCTGTTCACTATCAATGGCCATGCGGAACGACAACTCAACTACGCATGAGCGGATGATGCTGGTGCGAAGGCGGGCCCTGGATAATTGGGTCGCGACGGGTCTTGCCCACGATGGCCCACCCCAGCGCTCCGGCCCAGCCCACGAGCGTCCAGCCTAACAAAATATCCAGAAGAATGATCCACACAGACGCAATGCAATTGCGATAGATGGCGATGGCCGTCGGAACGAGATAGGCAACCAGCACCAGCAAAAAGATAAGTAGATGCATCGGTCCGTTGAGGGCCGCTGTGTCGGTTGCAAAGTCAGGAGCGATGAGAAGAAATGCAGCCAGGACGAGCGCGCAAGTGACGATCAATTGCATGAGGGGTTTCATGGGACACCTCCCCCAATAGCGCAGACGCAGTGTAGCACCGCTGAATCAAGTGATGCATCCATCCCTCGGTTGAGGCCGGTCTGTGGGCCTGCGGTCGCAATTGCTAGCATTGAATGCATCATGTTACGCGTGCGATTGCTGGAAGCTGGAGCGCGGATGCCGGTTGTGGCGCATCCGGGCGAGGATTTGGGATACGACGTGTTTGCACTGGAGGATGTGCAACTGGACCCGCGTGAGACTGTACGGGTGAGGACTGGCATTGCCCTTGAAGCGCGACATCCGGACACCGGCAAACCATTGGGACTGCTCGTGCGAGACCGCTCCTCAATGGCGGCGCGCGGACTGGCAACGACCGGGGGCATCATTGACGCTGGCTATCGCGGCGAAGTGCTCATTCTGATGACAAACATTGGCGCGCAAACCGTGGACTTAAGAGCGGGCGAGAAAATCGCGCAGATGATTCCAGTTCCGGTTCTGACAGGCGATGTAGTGCAAGTGCAGGGTCTGGAAGACTCGGCACGGGCAGAGAAGGGTTTCGGCAGCTCAGGCAAATAGGCATCAAGTGTTAGGGTTGTAGGGCGGAAGAGACCGACACTCGATCGGCACTACAAAACATCTGTATACCTCTCGGCACTGCAGCATGGGGCTGCCAGGCGCTGGGTTTCGGATGCGAATACATCCAGGCCGCGGACACAAAACGGACATGGAAGTGGATTCAACAGCGCGCATCGCTTTCCTGCGCGTTGCCGTATCACGTCTTGCGGAGTGAAGGGAGGACATGAATGGTCACAATTTTGGGCGCAGGTGGAGCAGTCAGCAATGGGCTTGTCAAGCTGCTGACAGAACGCAAGGATGCATTTCGCCTTGTGAGCCGCAGAGCGCATCCTGATCCGGCGGCCGCGGAGGTTGTTGCTGCTGACCTGACAAATGCTGAACAAGCGAAGAAGGCGGTCGCGGGTTCAAGCGTCGTATTCCTCCTGGTCGGCCTCGCATACGACAAGCGTGTGTGGGCAGAGATGTGGCCGCGCATCATGAACAACACCATTGAAGCGTGCAAGCAGGCCGGAACGCGGCTTGTCTTCTTTGACAACGTATATATGTATGGCCGCGTGCAAGGCGCAATGACGGAGGAAACACCATTCAACCCATGCAGCAAGAAGGGTGAGATACGTGCACGGATTGCGACCCGACTCATGGAAGAGTGGAAGAGCGGCAACCTCACAGCGATGATTGCACGGTCTGCCGATTTTTACGGACCGGGAGCGAAAACGGGTATTGCGAATGCCATGGTATTTGAGCCGCTGAGCAAGGGCGATAAGGCAATGTGCCTAGTCAACGACTCACTTCCGCACTCTTACACTTACACGCCCGACGCCGCCCGCGCGCTGGTTACGCTGGCGACACACGAAGACGCCTGGAACCAGACCTGGCATTTGCCTACTTCAGAACCCGTACTTACCGGGCGTGAATTTATTGGGTGCGCCGCACTGGCGCTGAATGTGGAGCCCAAACACCAGGTTTTGCGGCCATGGATGGTGAAGACCTTCGGCCTCTTCAACAAGACTATCGGCGAGGTGGGTGAAATGCTGTATCAGAATGATTCGCCTTATCTGTTCAACTCATCCAAGTATGCGCGTAGGTTCGGATTTGTGGGAACACCATACGCCGAGGGAATCCGCGCGACAGCCAGTGCGTACCGTTGAGCACAATCAAATGCCCAAAATGGAAAGCCCCACAGTGATCACGCGTGTGGGGCTTTGTTGTAAGAATTTGGGGCTTATGCCACTGGCGCTTTCAGTACGCTCGCCAGAGAGTGAAGCCGGCTGGTGTCTTCCACAGACTTAGCCGAGGCGGCTGCTGCCTCCAGTGCCGGCGTAAGCTTCTTCAGCTTCGCCTTACTCTTTGCGCTCAGGTGGCTTTTCTCTGCTCGGGCAATCTCTTTACGCAATGAAGCAATTTCCTTTGCAGAGATTGCCTGCGAACGTTCCAGTTGATCGATGTATGCCTTGGCAACCACCAGCTTGTTTGGCCACACAAGCTTCTGCTGGTTCTGTACGTTCAGCAGATCCACCTTTGCAGACTTCGCCGCGTCAATTTCGTTTTGCGTCAGGTCCTTTGTCGGCGTCAGTTCAAATACATCGAGACCGCGCGCAATCTCAGATCCGTAAATCGTCCCGTTGTACCAATAGGCTGACCACATTCCGCCGAGCACGAGTGTCTTGTCACTAATCGGTCCGCGGTCGAAGTACGCAATCTCATGCACATGGTGCGAATCGGTAAAGTCCATTACAGAAACGCCGCCTTGATACCAGGCCTGCACTTCAATATCGCGTCCGGGCACGGGAACCAGCGATCCGTTATGCGCCACGCAGTTCTCCGTGTCCCGCTGCGCAGCGGGCAGCTTGTAGTAGCTGTCAAACTTCAACGTATCGCCGCTCAGATTGAAGATGGCGTCCGCGCCCCAAACGTTCGGATCATTCGGCCGGCACCGTGCGCCAAGGCCTCCACCCCACTCGTCTGTGAAGACAACCTTCTTTCCGTCATTGGAGAACGTGGCTGAGTGCCAGTACGAGTAATTGGGGTCGTTGACCGCATCCACGCGCTTGGGGTGTATGGGGTCCTTGATGTCGAGAATAAGTCCATTACCCGAACACGCGCCTGCAGCAAGTCCCAAAGCCGAATATACAGTAATGTCGTGGCACTGGTCAGTATCTTGCGGCTTCTCTTCACCCTTATCGTGGCTACCGCCGTTGTTCAATCCATTGATAGCGCCCGTACGCGCATTCATGAAGACACGCGGATGCGAAACAATAGCCGCCTCTTCAGGATGCGCGAGCGGAACCTTGATCACGTCAATGCGGAAGAGCGCCGTGTTGGGGTTCTTGTCCGGCTCACCGCCCGAGCAACCAGCAAGTTCTTCGGACTGCCGGACGAAGGATGTTCCTGAAACATAGATGTACACGTTGTTCGGATCTTTGGGATCAATGACGAGTGTATGCGTGTGCGAGCCGCGGCAAGTCTGGATATCGGCAACCTGTCTTGGATTGCGAACATCGGAAATGTCGAAGATACGTACGCCGCGGAAGCGCTCCTTTTGCGGCGCGGGAAGATGATGCAACTCGGACTTAGCCGATGTGGCTTCACCCGCCGGGGACGGTGGATCGGGCGGAAATCCCTGGGTGCCACAATCGATGCGACCATTCGGCATCTCCACTGACATGAACATCAGGTTCTTGTAAACGGAAACATCGCCCTGTCCGCCGGGGCAAACCATTGAAGTCAGCAATGTCGGTTTGGCCGGATTGGCAATGTCATAAATATTCACGCCGTAAAAGTTGCCCTGGAACAGGTGTGTGCCTTGAAAGGCGAAGTCTGAATTGGCGAAAGCCAGTTGCGCTAACACCATCTTCATTGTGGGCGGCATCTTCGCTGGGTTGCCCACACCGAGCAGGTTCAGCGTCCTGGTCACGGTAGGATCGTCCGGTGACATTGCGTCCAGTTCGAATGCTGACGGCTTTTTGAGAAAAGCGAGATGTTTCATGCCCATTGTCAGTTCGCCTGCATCGAACATGCCGGGCTTGAGCGAATAGCGCGGATCACTGGCATCAGACCCAGTCATCCCTTGAGGCAATGGTGGCGCCGGCACCGGCGCGAATGGATCCTTCGCCTTGGCTGCCTGGTCAGGAGCTTTTGCCTCTGGCTTTTGCGCGTCCTGCGCGTGGGTTTGGAGTGTACTGAACAGAAGTACGCTTGCGGCAAAGGCGAGAAAGGCACTACGTCGCGTGCGAATCAATGGAGGCCCTCCAAAATGTGCTGCATGATTTTGATTTCGGCGCGCTGGCCGGTATCTACATCGGTCGCAAAATCGAAAAGCTCTGCGTCCTGCCCGGCGCCGGCGTGCGCAAACAGGTCATGCACCATGACGAGCGCACCGCCATGGTGCTGAATCATGCCAGTCAAGAAAAGCCGGTCGAACTCCTTGCCATGTGCTTTCCGCAGCGCTTCCATCTGCTCGGATGACAGCATGCCGGGCATCAGTCCCATCGGCTTGCCGGAACTATCCATTCCAGGCATACCCGGCATTTCCATGGAGGTAGCCTGCCCACGCATAGCGAGCCATCGCTCCATCATGCGAATTTCATCCGCTTGCGAACGCGAAATCTTCGCACCGATGCGGCGTACATCCGGATTGGTGGTGTGTGTGGCAATGAGCGCTGTCATCTCAACCGCCTGCGAGTGGTGCATGATCATGCCCTGCATGAATTCCACGTCGGCCTGCGCCAGCGGCGGCAGTGTTGCATGCGTAGACGAAGGGAGCACCTTGGTAGGCTGGCCGGGCGCACCAGGCTGCACAACTACCGGAGTGGTGGAAGTGCGTTGCTGCGCATGTAACTGAAACATACATACACATGAAAGCAAACCACATCCCATTGCGGACCAAGCCAAGGCACGGGGCCTCGAATCAAAGCGCACGAGACCGAGCGAATAGACCAAACGGAGAGAATTCATACAATTGTCTTTGGTTTGCGGGAAGACAACACTACGCTACCATGAAACCCCAGTCCCAATAGAGAAAGTTCTAGCGCCCTCAGGGAGGAAGTTCCACCTTGAAGGCAACGGAGACGCAACTTTCTGTTCGGCGATCCAACTGCAGTGGTAGGCGGTACACCGGCGCTTCCTCTGCAATGTCCGTGAAATCGACTAAGGCTGCTTTTGCAAACTAGGAAGGGCTGGACTGCAAATGCAATCCAGCCCTTCATTCGTTTTGACCAACTAGTTTCTGCCCAGTCCGTCGTTCTTGTGATAGTTCGGATAAGGCGGAACGGTGAAGGTGGGGTACTTGTAATTCTTCATCTCTTCCAGCACCGTCTTCACGCCCTCTTCGAGCTGCGGATCGTGGCCGTCGGCCACATCCTTGGGCAGCTGGTCCACTTCAATGTCGGGCGCAACGCCGTGGTTTTCGACTTCCCAATCACCGTTTAGCCCGTAGATGGCGTAGCGCGGAGCCATCACGTAGCCGCCGTCAAGCAGCGAGGGATAGCCGCCGATACCTACCAACCCACCCCACGTCCGCGTGCCGATAAGCTTGCCGATGCCCGCCTTGTGGAAGTACCAGGGCATGGCGTCTCCACCGGAGCCCGCATTCTGGTTGATGAGCATCACCTTCGGTCCGAAGATGGCACCCATTGGGTCGTGAACTGGTTTTCCGTCACGCTCAATCGCACCGGAAAGCGGTTTGCGCGTAAGCACGTCGACGATGTAATCGGCAATAAATCCGCCATGATTCCAGCGCTCGTCGAGCACAAGGCCCTTCTTGTTGATTTGCGCATAGAAGTAGCGATTGAAGCTGTTGTAACCTGAGCCGCCCGTATCAAACATGTAGACATAGGCCAACTTGCCGCCGGAAAGCTCGTCTACCTTTTTTCGGTTACCTTCCACCCAGTCGATCAAGCGAAGTCCCGACTCGTTGGGAATCGGAATTACGGTGACGTCGCGGGCGTCCTTCCCATCAGGGTTGGGGCCCACGCGCAAGATTGTCTGCTGACCTGCGGTTCCGTTAAACGCCTGGTAAATGTTGTCCGTACCCTTCAAGTCGCGGCCGTTGACTGCGAGGATGTACTCACCATTTTTGACGTAGACACCGGGCATGGTCAGTGGTGATTCAAGCCCTGGTGTCCAATTTTCGCCACCCAGAATCTTCGCAATGCGATAGCGCCCGTTCTCGACGGTGTAGTTGGCTCCGAGCAAGCCCGTCTTGGGCGCGTGGTCGGGAATGCGCGGACCACCCACAAACATGTGCCCTACGTTGATCTCGCCCAGCATTTCAATGCACAGATAGGTGAACTCATCGCGCGAAGCCAGTCCGGCGAGATACGGACGGTACCGCGACTCCACCTTGGAAAGCGAGAGTCCATGCAGATTGGGATCGTAGAAGATGTCGCGCTCAATGCGCCAGGTCTCATCGAACATCTGCTTCCATTCCGCACGCGGATCGATGGTTGTTTGCATCCCCGCGAGATTCAGCGATTTGCCAGGATGTCCATTGCCAGGCTTGAGGTCATCTGAAGGAGCAATGGCCCATGAATGATGCTGGCCGTAGAGTACCTTCGAACCGTCTGCCGAAACAGCGAATGCATCCAGATCTTCAAGCACTTGCTCCGGCTTGCGTTTTTTCAGAGTGAATCGCCACACGGCGTGAATTGCCGGACCATCTTCCTCCGACGGACGGCCGTAAGGAGAACCTTCTAGAAGATAGAGAACTCCGTCCTTGCCTCCTTCAATTCCAAGATAATTGTGTGCTGGAATGGGCAACGCAAGAATGCGGTTGCCTATTCCATCGAGATCGATTGTGACCTTGACGGTCTTCGCATCCTTCTTTTCCTTGTCATCTTTCTTGTCTGCGTCCGCCTTGGTCGTATCTTTTTTATCTTTGTCCGTCTTTTTGTCGTCGTCAGATTTTGCAGTATCGGAACTCTTCTCGTCCTTCACCTTCTCGTCGTCACTCTCCGGCGGAATGGGCGAAGCGCCATCCTTGGCGAGAACGACTACATAAGGTGAACTACTTTGCGCGCGGTCAAGAGAAGAGAGATCAATTCCAGCCTGTGAAGGTCCGTCATTGGTGGATGCGATGAAGTACAGATACTTGCCATCCGCGTCGAAAACCGGATTGGTGGCGTCGCTCATTCCGTCGGTTATCTGCGTAAACTTGTGCGTATCCAACGAGTAGAGAAAGATGGCGTGCAAATGGTTGTCCAGGTCGCGGTCATAGGCAATCCACTTCGAATCCGGTGACCAGGCCTGGCTAAAGCCGGAACCAAAGCTGCCATAGATTCCGCTATCGACAAGCACCGGTTTCGGGTGCGGTTCGGTTGCCGTTGGCACGTCGATAACCCATAGATGAAGGTGCTTGTCAGCATAGGCAATGTGCTTTGAGTCAGGCGACCAGGTGGGTGAATAGAAAAAGCTGGGATTGGGCCCTAGATCAATCACAGTGGGTGCCTTGAAGCCCGTCTGGTCGCGAAGGTAAAGCTGGTACTCGCCAGATGCATCGGAGAAATAGGCAATCATTTTGCCGTCCGGACTCCACGAGGGATCGCGCTCCGCCGCACCTGAAGTCTGTGTCAGGTTGCGCGTGTCACCTTTCTCCGCAGGTACGGTGAAGATTTCGCCATGAGCCTCAAACACCGCGCGCTGGCCCGTCGGTGAAATAGCTGCATTCTGTATTTCATCGGGGTGCACCGTAGCCAAATGGGGTTCCAGCTCGGGCAAGTCTCCGTGGATCTCAACGTGAAGCGAATGATCCGCACCCGAAGGCAGATCGACAAGATGAATGGAACCAAACTGTTCATACACCAGCCCACCGGGCCCAGCCTGGAAAGTCTTGAGATCGTAGCTGTGATTCGGCTCCACTTGCGTGATGATCTTGGACGCAATGTCGTATTTGAAGAGAGAGACCGGACCGTTCCGGTTGGAAAGGAAGTAAACATCGTTCCCGACCCATACAGGATTGAAATCGACCGAGTTGTCACGCGGAATCTTTACCAGGTCAAGCGTCTTCAGGTTCACGATCCACAAGTGCATGAAGTTGCCACCGTGATACTGCTTCCACGCCGGCTCGATGCGTGTCACAGGCTCGTAGGCGATCGATTTGCCGTCCGGAGAGAAGGAACCCTGTTCGCCCGCCGGCAACGGCAATGGTTCCGGCATACCGGTACCGTCGGCACGAACCAGAAAGAGCTTAAGGAAGGTGTTGAAGCTGGTACGGCCGCTGGCGATAAGTACGTTTCTGCCATCAGGCGTCCAGCCGGCAACGGTGCTGCTCATGGGATGCCATGTGATGCGATGCGGAATACCTCCGTTCGACGGAATCACATATACATCCGTGTTGCCGTTCAGATGGGCAGAGTACGCAATCTGCGAGCCATCCGGCGAATAGAACGGGCCAGCAACTACGTGACCGTTGGACGTAAGCCGCTGCGCTGCACCACCCTCCCTGCTCACGGTCCACACGTCGTCGGCGTAAAGAAATGCGACACTGTGCGCCGAAAGAGATGGATTGCGCAGGAGTAAGTGTTGCTCGCTGGTTGACTTCGCCCAACCAGCCGAAACCAAGGTAAATGGCACAAGCAATGCCGCGAGCGCCAGCAACAGCCGCGCCGACCGCAGAGAAATACGAGTCATGGAGCCTCCGGGGACCGTGGAGCGGTCCAAGATTTGAAGTAATAGGTTCCGAGCGGGATTAAGATCCCCCTTATCCTACGACGGCTTGATAGTTCGCGGTTCCCTAAAAGTGACGGCTTCCGCAAGGATTAGGGAACAGGATGGATTGAATCCGCGTACCTTTACTATGAATTAACACTCTTCGCACGAGAAAGTGAGACCGAGGAGCAAGCCAGTGCGTCCCAGTAAATACCGGAGCGAGTTTTCATCTCATGTGACCTTCCGCACCGGCGGGGTGGCCCTTTGGGTCTTTCCCCGGCGTCTTATTGGGTTGCCGGGGGCCCCATCTTATCAACATGAGGTCACGTGGAGACACGTGACCCCTTGAAACAAAGAAAGAATTCGCATTCATCTTCAAAAAGCTTCGGTGATCGCACGTGCAGGCGACGTTTTGTGGAAGCAGTCAGGTTAAACGATGCAATGGATTGAAGCTCTAAAACTTGCGCTGCAGTCACTGTGGGGCAACAAACTGCGCACCATCCTCACCCTCATCGGTGTCTTCATGGGCGTTGCGTCGGTGATTCTGGTCATCACGCTGGTGCAGGGCGCCAAAAAGTACATCTCCACTAAACTCTCCGGATATGGCGCGGACGTGTTCACTGTGACGCGCATGTCAAGCGTCATCTTGTCGCCCGAGGAATACTTCAAGTTTCAGAAGCGCAAAATTCTGCGCATCGATGATTACCAGGCTATTCGCGATAATTGCTCGCTCTGCAGTGAAGTGGGCGCCATGCTCGACAAGTCCGCCAATGTAATCTACAACGGCCATTCCAGCGACAACACGGACGTGCGTGGATACACATGGACTATGCCCGCGCTGAACAACATAGACATTGCACTAGGCCGCGGCTTCACTCCGATTGACGAAGATCGTGCGACCAAGAACGCCATTGTGGGCTACGACATTGTGGACAATATCCTCGGTCCAGGTGACCCGATCGGCAAGGAAATCCGCGTTGACGGCGTTCCCTACAACATTATTGGAGTAGGTGACCGTCAAGGAAAAACTCTGGGCCAGTCACAGGACAACTGGGTTGCCATTCCCATCACAACATACCAGCAGATCAACGGCTACAACGACTCGATAAATATATACGCGCGCGTAAGTGGGGGCGCAGCGGCCATGGAACAGGCCAAAGATCAGGCACGAGTGCTTATGCGTACTCGCCGGCACGTGCGGCCCGGTGTCGCAGACGACTTCGAGATTGAAACCAACCAGACGTTCCTCGATATCGCTAATCAACTGCTCGGCCTCTTTGCATGGGTTGTTTTGGGACTTGGCTCCATTGCCCTGGTTGTCGGCGGCGTCGTCATCATGAACATCATGTTGGTTAGCGTGACAGAGCGAACCCGCGAAATTGGCGTACGCAAGGCGCTCGGCGCCAAACAGCGCGATGTACTTGTGCAGTTTCTGATTGAAAGCGGCATGCTGGCTGCTGTCGGTGGCGTTTTCGGCATCATTGGTGGAATATCGGTCGGCAAGTTGGTTACGGTAATCTCCGGCTTCCCCACTACGGTTCCACTGTGGGTGGTCATCCTTGGGCTTTTCCTAGCCACCAGCGTGGGAATCTTCTTCGGCGTCTACCCCGCAAGCAAAGCCGCACGCCTGGACCCCGTGGCGGCGCTGCGGGCGGAAATGTGAAGGAACAGTTCAGAGTTTAATGTTCGTGGTTCAGAGCAGTCTTTCACCTGAACTCGAGCACCCACTCTGAACTCTGAACTGGAGCAAAGCGACATGGCACAAGGGCAAACACGGGAATCGGTAAAGATGGCGCTCGATACGCTGCGCACCAACAAACTTCGCAGCGGACTTACCGTGCTGGGAATCGTCATCGGCGTCGCCGCCGTCATCGCTATTTCGTCCATCATTAACGGCGTCAACAACCGCGTGCAAGACTTTGTCAGCTCGCTCGGCTCAGACGTGTTCTGGGTATTTCATATACCCGTTATCGGCGTGCGGCCCACCTCGGAAATGCTGGCACGCAAAAAATTGAACATCGACGACGTCATGGCGCTGCGTAAACTTCCGCATGTGGTCGCCGCGGATGGCGCCCAGCAGCATGTAAAGGCACAATTCCGCGTGGGCGATGTGAGCGTGAAATACGACGGCAAGAAGGTTGCAGGAACAATTCTGCAGGGATCCACTGCCGAGATTAGCGAGGTTTCGGATCTGACGCTTCTCCAAGGCCGAATGTTCACCGACGATGAGGATCAACGCGGCGCACATGTGGCCGTGCTTGGCTATGACACATGGCAGGAGTTGTTCGGCGGCCAGAACGCCATCGGCAAGGAAGTGAATATTGAAACCGGGCTCTACACCATTATCGGTGTGATGGATAAGCGCAAGCAGCCCTTCGGCGGTGGAAAAAATCGCCAGGACAACATGGTCTATTTCCCGCTCGGCACATTCCATAATCTGCACCCGGAAGACAAGGATATGTGGGTCAGTGTGAAATATGACGACCCCAAAAATCGCTCGCTCGTTGAAGAGGAAATCCGGGAATTGCTGCGTATTCGACGCAAAGTACATGTCGATAAACCCGACGATTTTGAAATCTTCGGACCGGATTCGATAACAAAACTCTGGGGCCAACTCACAGGCGGACTTGTCCTGTTCATGATCGCTGTCTCCAGCGTGGGCCTCATGGTCGGCGGCGTCGGCGTTATGAACATCATGCTGGTCAGCGTGACAGAACGAACGCGCGAAATTGGCGTGCGCAAGGCCCTTGGCGCTACCAAACGAACCTTACTCACCCAGTTCACAACAGAAGCCGTGACCTTATGTGCCATCGGCGGCATCCTCGGAATCATCGTGGGTGCGATTATCACAGGAATCGTCTACCTGCTACCGATTGGAATCCCGGCCACGCTCTCCACCTTGTGGGTGCTGATAGGTTTCTTTGTCTCCTGTGGAATCGGCCTTATCTTCGGCATCTATCCGGCATGGAAAGCCGCGAACCTTGACCCCATTGAAGCTCTGCGCTACGAGTAATCGCGGAGAGAGCCCGCAGCAATTGCCCACGAGCTCTTCGCTTTCGACCTACTTATTTTCGTTTGAAACCAGCCGGAACGTAATCGTTCCCCAGAAAAGCCGCGCCCGCATCTGAACAGGAATATGCCTCTCGTCGTCCGTGTACCAGATCCAGATATTGCCGCGATTCTTAACCACACCCGCTGCGGCGGTGGGCTGCACACGAATCGTCTTGAATGTGCCGAGAGGCGTCTTCACCTCTTCGCGGCGCTCCACCTTCATGGTTACGGGCAAAGTACGATGCGCATCGACTAGCGGAATGATGAATGACTGGCCCACTTCTAACGGCTGCGACGATGCGTAGAAAACACCCGTCAGCAGGTCAGTAATACAGCCGGGGACCGATGTTTCTCCGTGCTTGGTCTCTCCCGTCACCATGTTCTTTTCGTCCAAAAAGGACTTTGACTGCGCGTAATCCACCTTGAGTGAAGCATTCACCTGGCGTCGGCCTTCCACAGTCTGCTTGTTGAACTCGTACGTGCATCCCCGCGAGCGGTCGAAGATGGACTGGAAGTGGTCCGAAACATGAAACAGCAGATTGATGGCACCAACCGTGTCTGCGCTCGCGGTAATGTGCTCGTTCGACCCTTGCGCCTCAAAATGCACGACGGCAGTACCGGCCGTGAATACACGCCAGTCAACCGAATAGGTCAGAGTCTGCTTGTCAGGAAAGGTGTATCCCGGACGCGGTGGAGCAAGCGCCGGCAATGGCGCCGGCACGGTGGAAAGCTGCGCCTGCTGCGCAACTGCGGATGCCAAAAAACTAAGGGCACACAGAAAAAATACTGTCGTCGTGCGCATTTTCACAGTCAGGCACGGCTCCTCTACAACATTGGACTGAAACGGCTGCAAAACCGGTTGTTGGACACCTGGGGAACAGGGCCTGCAATTAAATCTTAGTGCAACCGGTGCACCAGGAGGTCTAAGGCAGGGCGGAGAAAGAAAAGGCAAAGGTACAAAAGAGCTGCCCCTATGGCTGCATTGTACTCGCGATGACGTAGATAAAGCGCGAAGGAAAAGCTCCCCGCTGGTGTATCTGATGATGCCGGAGTGAACCGCGGAAATAAACGCGGTACACGGCGGCAATATTCGTCAAAGCCAGGAAACGTCGCCCGGAGAAAGCGCTCTTCTGAAGCAATCACCGGAACATAAATCACGAAAAACATAAAAGCCAGCGCCAGAGCCACCACCCAGTTCATCAGCGCAACCGCAAATCCCATTGCAATCAGGATTGAACCCAGATAGAGCGGATTGCGCGTGAAGGCGTAGGGGCCGGTCTGCGTCAGCTCGCGATTCTTTTTCACATATCCGGCTGCGTATCCGCGCAACCAGACTCCTGGGATTACCAGAAGCAAACTTGCTGCAATCGCCTTCATATGTGTGGGCGTGCGCCACCACTCAAACAAATAAAGCGCCGCCGTAAGAAATCCCAGCGGAACGCGAATACGGCGGGCAACTTTTTGCCAGCGCTCCATAAAGGCTGACGGCTGCGATTGGGTGGGTTCGTTCATTGTGCGGTTTCAGGATAGAGCACGCGGTCGGCTGCGGCGAGTACCGAGCCGGGCTCAATGGTCAGTAGCCCTGCCTCCGGGTCAGGCCGCCGCTTGTGATCGCGCACGCTTGCAGGGCTGCGCAGCACTTCAAAACGTGTGCCGAAAGGCCCATTGCGGCTTGGATCAGTAGGCCCGTAAATCCCAACAACGGGCTTTCCCACCGCACAAGCCAAATGCAGCGGGCCCGTATCTCCCGCAATCGCCAGCACAATGCGGCGTGTTACCGCAATCAGCAGCGGCAGATCTGCCTGCAACGCGATCGCCTGGCCTTTGGTTGCCGCCACAATTGGCTCTGCATAAGCTTCCTCACCCGGCCCCACATTGACCAGCACCCGCAGACCTCGATCGATGAGTCCCTGCGCAACCGCTGCATAACGCTCTACAGGCCAGCGCTTCGCGCCCCATCCTGCTCCCGGATTCAGGAGCACCGCCGGCGAAGCCCCTTCCGGAAACAGCTCTTCCGCGCGAGTTTCCGCCGCAGGATGGAAGGGCAACATTGGAGGCACATGCGCAAGCACATCTCCCGCAACCGCACTCGCAAGCTCAATATCCTGTTCGATCACATGCGAACCATGGGTTGCCACGCGTTGCGTAAACAACCATCGTGCCTGCTTTTCACGCGGAGCAGCTTCACCAATGAATCGCCTCACGCCGGCAAGCCGTCCAAGAATGGCCGAACGCAAGGAACCCTGCACATCGAGAACCGCGCTGTATTGCTGCGCGCGAAGCGTGCTGCGTAGTTCTGCAAGCTCACCACGAGTCTCCGAGGAGAGCGGCCGCTTGCGCCATGCCTTCGTCGCCGCAAAATAGACCTTATCCACAAC
Source organism: Acidobacteriota bacterium (assembly GCA_028876335.1). GTDB lineage: Bacteria > Acidobacteriota > Terriglobia > Terriglobales > Acidobacteriaceae > Telmatobacter. The sequence continues at coordinate 20,759 of JAGWSG010000107.1, read as the reverse complement.
CGGTTTGAGCGGCACAGGCGAGTCTGTGTCACGCTCAATACCGCCGCATTGTTCCGCGTCACCCGCTGTCAAGAGCGCAGACCACTTCGGCTCAACCAGCCAGTCAATTTGCCATGTGGGATGCGCCTGCCGCAGCGCCGTCACAGCAGGCAACGCATGCAGAATGTCGCCCATGGCGCCAAGTCGCACTATAAGCAGACGAAAGGTGGATTGAGTGTGCAAGGGTTGATTTTCGCACAGCGAGGGGGCCCTGTTGGACTTACTGCGGACCTGCACTTATACGCGCCACCAGCCAGTCCATTGCCGCAGTCTCGTCCTCAATCGAAACACTCAGCTTCGCAGCCAAAAGTGGCAGTTCACGCGGCAACGATGCAACAAGGTCGCCCAACCGCACGCGGTCCTTTTCCGTCGTAATCAGCGCCGTGGCGCCGTACGCATAGGCGGCGCGCGCCAGATCCGCGAGGTCAATCATTGAGTAGCTGTGATGATCGCGGAACGATTCCGTCTCAGCCAGCTTCACGCCCGTGCGCTCAAGTCCTGTAAAAAATTGCTCCGGCCTGGCAATACCGCAGAAGGCAAACACCGGACCGGCAAGTTCGGGCACATCCATCTGGCGCTTCAATCGCCAGATAGGACCTATCCAGCGCGGTTCTTCGGAACTGCGGTCAACTTGAATTAATTCATGCACGTAGTTTTCAAGTCGCTGAGAATCGGCTGGAATTGCAACAACAGATGCACGTTGCATGCAACTTAGTGCTTCACGCAAATTGCCGGCAGGAAGCAGTGAGTCGTCCAAATCTTCGTCGCTCAAGATAAGAATGTCCACATCACGCGCAAGCTGGCGATGCTGAAAGCCGTCGTCCAGAATATGCACCTGCGGTTGTCCTTGCCTTTGGTCGAGTTCCCTTTCAGCAAGCTGTCCGGCGTCGAAACGTCGAGGCGCAACATACACCGGAACGCCCGCAGATTGCGCAATCAGCAATGGCTCGTCGCCGAAGAGCTTCGCGCTGCCCTTCGGATCAACCTTCATTGGCTCAGACGAGGCCCTGCCATATCCGCGTGAAAGCACATCCACGTTAAAGCCACGCGCAGCAAGTTGCTGCGCAAGATAAATGGCCAATGGTGTCTTGCCCGCTCCGCCGGTGGACAAATTGCCGATGGAAACTACCGGACAGCTCAACCTCTGCTGCGTCTGCATCCGTGCACGCAGCGATGCCCCCGCAGCATAGAGCGGAACCAACGGAGCCATCCAGGGACGCTTCACTGTGCCCCTCGCTGTTCCAACAATGCCAACTTCAGTGCCTCCACCGTCCTCCCCGTCGCACCCGCCTGCGCATCAAACACCTCAATCGCGCGCGCGCCAAGCTTCGCAGCCAACAACTCGTCGGCCAGCAGACTCAGCAAAACACTCGTCAATTCTTCTTTAGATGCAATCCTGATCGCATCGTGCGCGCGCAAATCGTCCACAATCGCGCGGAAGTTCACGTAGTGCGGCCCCATCACAATGGGCACGGCAAACTGCGCCGGCTCCAGCGGATTGTGCCCGCCCGCCGGAACCAGCGATCCACCAACAAACGCAACTGTGGCCAGTGAATAGATAGACGCAAGCTCGCCGATCGTGTCCAGCAGCACAACCGTCCCCGGCTCAATCGTCTCCGGAGGTTTCGTCTTCCACTCGGACCGTCGCACCCACTTGATACCCGCCGAGCGGAGCAATGAAGCCACCGTTTCAAAGCGCTCTGGATGCCGCGGCGCTAAAACAAGAACCAGATTCGGATGCGCTGCTATCAGTTTCGGCCAGGTCTCAATCAGAGCCGCCTCTTCACCCTCCAGCGTGCTGCCTGCAATCACAAACCGCAGTCCGGATGCCGCGCCCCTAAGAACCTGCGTCGCTTCAGCCTCTTGCATGGCACGCACATCGAACTTGAGATTGCCCACGACCTGTACCCGGTCAAGTTCGCATCCGAGTGCACGCAGCCGCTCCGAATCCACCTTGCTCTGTGCCAGCACTAGGTTGAGCTTGCCAAGAATCGGCCTCCACAACCCGCGCAGTGCGCGATAACGCGGCCATGACCGGTCAGAGATGCGCGCATTTACCACCTGGACCATTACGCCGCGCCTGTAGCATGCCGTCAGTAGATTGGGCCAGAATTCCGTCTCGGCAAGCACCAGCATCCGCGGCTGCAGTGCATTCATGTAGGCCCGCACAGCCCATGGCAAATCCAGCGGGCAGTAAAACACTCGGCTTTCTCCAAACCGTTGCCGTGCAAGTTCCTGCCCGGTGCGCGTGGTGGTTGAGATGAGTATCTGCCAGCCCGACAGTGCCTGATCCAGCTCGGCCACCAGCCTACCCACGGCCAGCACCTCACCCACTGAAACAGCGTGCAGCCACACAACCGGCCTGGTCGCAGCCTGGTTACGCAGCCACACCGGCACTCGCCCCAGCCGAGCGGCCAGCCCCGTCCGATACTTCTGCGTGGTTGCCATCCGCCAAAGCCACCAAGGAGCTCCCGCAACAAGTGCCGTCAACAAAGCCATGTTGTAAAGAAAAAGTGTCATGCGTGACAGAATCAGTCCACCACCGGTCTAACCCTCAAATGATACAGTCGAGCTCGATGCGGATTCGTTTTGCGCTGATGGCGTGTGCGGGTTTGATGGCGCTGCCCGCCGTGGCCAGTGACCACAAGATGCCGCCTACGCAGCCGGCTACCGCTTACGCAGCCGTCGAAGTCCACGACAAGGAAAAGGTTGCAATTGCCGCCGAGCCCTACGAGACAAAGGAAAAATGCTCCATCTTCCGCGTGGATTACGTGGGCCATGGCGTGCTGCCCATCTGGCTGGTGATTACCAACAATGGCGACAAACCTATCAACCTGAGTGATGCGAACATTACGTTCGAAACTGCAGCGGGTGATCGCATTCAGGCGGCAGAACCGCCGGATGTGGAACGGCTGATGACGCTTAAAGAGAAGCAGGGCGGCAAGATTCCCATGCCCGGCCCCATTCCTTCCATCCATCTGAAGCCCAAAGCGAGCGACAAGGAAATTGAAGCCGACTTCGACCAGTTCGAATATGGTGCGCTGGTCGTCGAGCCGCACACCACGCATGCGGGCTTCCTGTTTTATGACGTCTCGGACCTGGTGCATCCTTTGAAGGGCGCACACCTGCTCGTTCGCAGAATCCGCAACGCGGACGGAAATGAGCTCTTTTACTTTGAGATTCCCTTCGACAAATATCTCAAGTCGAAATCGTACGCAATGAACTAGTTACGGCTACTCGTAGTAAGTCGCTGTCGTCGTATCGGTTTCCCAGATCGTGCAGTCCTTTACGCGGACGCGTCCTTGGGTCATGCCGTCAAGCTGTAGGTTCGTCTGCTCGTAAAAATACTTCGCCAGATTTTCGGCAGACGGATTGATCTCCGTAAACGGCTCCAGATCATTGAGCATGAAGTGATCAATCCGCTCAATCACAGGCTTAAGCACCTGCTTCAGCAGCTTAAAGTCGAGCAGCAGGCCCGTCGAATCAAGCTCCGCGCCCTTCAGTGTCACACGCACCTTGTAGTTATGGCCATGTGGGTTCTCGCACTTGCCCTTGTAATTGCGCAGATAATGTCCCGAGGAAAACCCGGATTCAACAGTCACTTCAAACATCGTTCTCTTTGCGTTCCTATAGAGGGAAAAGCCCCTGTCTTCATTTTAGGGCCTGCGGAGATTTCCTGCCCTTCTGGATTGAGACAGTCTGGAAACGATTGAAGCTGCACATTTTGCCGCTTACTCAGACCCGGATCGACGGCTTCTCCGGCGCGCAAGCCGTGCTTCTTCACTGCGGCGATCAACCTGTTCAAACAGATTCGTCATTACTCCCACGAACGCGAACGCCAGTCCCACCAGCAAGAATATGAGCCCAATCGTGCGCCAGAGCGACGCATTGGCCGGCAATCCCGGCTGGAACGACGAAGGCACCATCGCCATTCCGCCCGCAATCAGGGCAAAGAGCAGAAGTGCACCGGCAATGAAGTAGAAACTGCGAGACATAAAGGAGTGCGCAACCGCAACAGGCTGCTCATACATTGTAGGGCGGTGCAGCCAAATTCAAGATCAAATCAGAATTGCCTGCTGTTGCCCCGCCTAATTGGATAGGTCCTCACTATTCACCACATCCACGCCGGCCTCGGCAAAACGCTTCTCCATCCACTCCAGCGAACCATTTGTGTCGATCGCGCGACATGCATCGCGAATGATGACTGCAGGCAAACCCAGGCGTCGCGCATCCAGCGCCGAGTAGCCCACGCAGAAATCGTAAGCAAGGCCAACAAGAAAAATACGCGTTAGCCCACGTTCCTTAAGGTAGCTGGCCAGCCCCGTCTGCGTCTTGTGGTCATTCTCAAAAAATGCGGAATAGGAATCAATGGACGAACGGAAACCTTTGCGCAAAATCATTTGCGTGCGCGTAAGACGCAATGCGGGATGGAAATTCACTCCCATCGAGCCTTGAATGCAATGGTCTGGCCAAAGGGTCTGTTTTCCGTAAGAGAGCTCAATCTCGTCAAAAGGTTTTTTACCTGGGTGGCTGGAGGCAAACGACAAATGATCCGGCGGGTGCCAATCCTGCGTCTGCACCACGTGCTCAAACAGGTGCGCAATCTTGTGTATCGGTTCAATCACGGAGTCGCCGTCCGGAACGGCGAGCGCTCCCCGTTCGCAGAAATCATTCTGCACGTCAGTGACAATCAAAACGTCGTGCGAAGTTATGTGCATGCAAATCTGCCTCGGCAAGGGGAGTGCACTTTAGGTGCTCCCATCTTCGCAGCCCCGCCGGCTTCGCACCAAATTTTGTTCACATTTGAACGTTAGAGCACCCATTCGCGGAAAGGCGATTTATTGTTTCGTGACATCCTTCTTGTTCAGCCGCAGAAACCGCGCTGCGTTGTTGTACAGAATGTCGCGCTTCTGTTGCGGTGTAAGGTAATCTGCATTCTGAATAATGCTGATCGAGTACGCCATCAGCCCCGGCCACTCCATCTGGTCGGTGCCAAACATCACGCGGTCTTCAAAGCCCGCATCCACAAGCCGCTCAATATAGCGGTTCACTTCCTTCAGCGGATAGCTCCAGATCAGTCCCGCCACATCCACATATACATGGCTGTTGGCCTGCAGCAGCGTCAGCATCTCTTCAATCATCGGATATCCGGCGTGCATCACTTGCACACGCAGCTTGGGGTGCCGCGCCAGCAGTTCCTCAAGCAGCAGAGGATTCCCCATCGAACCGCGGAACTTGGGAGAAGTAATCTCGGCGCGACCTGATCCGCCGGTGCCCATATGAATGGCAACTGGAATGTCCAGTTCCTCAGCCAGTGCGAAGTACTTGTCCACGGACGGATCGCTCGGCGAGATTCCCTCGTACTGCAGACCAATCTCGCCCATCACCTTAAAGCCGCCCGTTGTGAAATCCTTGCGCAGTTCGTCCAGCGCCACACGCTTGCCCGGCGCCATGCCATCTTCAAACGATGTGCCCGGAATCACGTGCCCCGGAATGGCCTCTTCCCACTTCTTCACGCTTGCAGGATCACCGAAGACCACGGCTGTCACATTGAGCCGCTTCATCTCAGCGGCCATGTCCTTCAAATACTCGCCCTTCTTAGCCGGGTAAAGCTTTGGCGTGCACTCCTCCTGAACCCATCCAAACGGCGCTTCTTTTGTATCGGGGTCAGACGCCAGAAACTTCGGCGTATTCGGGCACATCGGTCCGCCACCGGGAAACGACTCCGTCATCGCGTGCACATGCACGTCAATCACTGGTGGAACATCATCGGGAGTGTTCTGAGCACTTAAGCGAGCCGAGCCGGGCGCAATCAGCGCAAGGCAGACGAATGCAGAAGCGGCGCACAACGAGCAATTAGACATAATTGAGATTCCTCGCGCACCATCCTACTCCAGCACGGACACACTTTTCAGTGTTGCGGTATGTCCGCCGGTGGAGCACCGAAGTCCCACACAATCATCGAGCAAATACCCACCGCAAACAGAACTCCAACCACCACCGTACGCGCGCCAAGCAAGTGCAGCGTAAACGCAAATAGATTGCAGGACTCAAAAAATGCCAGTCCAAGCACGGTACACGTCATCCATCGCTGCACTGGTGTGGCCTGCACGTTGCCCCGTGGTGGGCGAACTGGCTGCCGCATCAGGTAGCCCGGCAGAAAGAAGCCAAGCGCAACATCCACCAGCGCTATGGCTGAAATCGCAAACTCCACAATTGTTTCCGCTGCACTGGCACTCTGAGAAGGCAGCTTGTACGCAAGAAAAATCAGAAGAAAACTAAAAACGACAAAGCTCGCTTTCAAGGCACGCATGACAGAAACGGCTGATGCAGCAGTAAGTTCAGTCTTCGGCATGGGACTCCTTATCCGGTGCACTTCAACATCAATCGTTAGTGTCACTATCGCGCTACAGCACTATTACTTTTCAAAGAACGCTTCTACATCCCCAATGTTCGCCGTCATTCGATACGGCGGCAAACTCTGCAGAAACGTCTGCCCGTAACGCTGCGTGCGTACGCGTGGGTCCAGCAGTACCAGCACTCCACGATCCGTAAGCGACCGAATCAACCTCCCGAATCCCTGCTTGAGCGTCAGCACGGCCGACGGCACCTGGTAGTCAAAGAACGGCTTGCCGCCGGACTCTTCAATCGCCTTCATGCGCGCCTGTACCACCGGGTCGCTCGGTACAGCAAATGGCAGCCGGTCGATAATCACACAACTCAGCGCCTCTCCCTGCACATCCACACCCTGCCAGAAGCTCGACGTGCCGAACAGCACGGCATTCGGCGTCGAGCGAAACTCCTCAAGTAGAGCCTTGCGAGGCGCGGTGCCGTGCAGAAGGATCGGATAATCCAGCACCGGCAGCAGCCGCTCATACAGAGTGCGCATCTGCGCGTAGCTCGTGAACAGGCAGAATGCGCGGCCCTGCGAAAGCGTCAGCACACGGCGAATCGTCTCCGCCGCAACATCTACAAAATTCTCCGCACGCGGGTCCGGCATCGACGGCGGCAGATACAGTAAGGCCTGCTCACCGTAGCGAAAATGCGACGGCACCACCAGCTCACGCGCTTCAGTCAGCCCCAGCCGTTTGCGCATATGCTGGAATCCGCCCTGCACAGTCAGCGTTGCTGATGTGAGCACCACACTGGGAATGCTCTCGAACACCAGCTCATGCAGCAACTCGGAGACATCAATTGGTGTCGCCTGGATGAAGGTCGTTCTTCCCGCGGAATTCCGCGCGGCCAGTGCCTGCTCCGTCGCGCGCCCTGCACGCCGCTCCATCCAGAACACCATGTTGCTCTGGTTGGACTCGAGCAGAAACTCCAGCTCTGACCGCAACCGCGCCGCGCGATTACGCAGCCCCGGAGCCTCATCCACGCCCTCCACCTGCTCCAACTCGGCCTCCAGCTTCTTCAACGCCGCGCGCACGCTCAGGTACAAATCGCCCTGGGCCTCCAGAAACTGTTCTCGCTCTTCGAACGGCTGCCGCCCATCCGTCTGAATCGGCAACGCGGAAAAGAACAGTCGCGAGCGGTCACGCAACTGCTGCGTGGAAGAAAAAATCTGCTCCGTGCCCGGCTTGCCGCGCAACATCGTGTCCGCGTCGCGCGCCAGCTCTTCCATGCGAATGTTTGAGATAGACAACCCAAAATAATTCGACGCCACCTCTTCCAGCTCATGCGCCTCATCAAAAATCACCGCTGCCGCCTCGGGCAGAATCCCCGCGTCTGGCGCGCCCGCTGCCTGCTGCCGCAGAGCCAGGTCGGCAAAAAACAAATGGTGATTGACGATGATCAGGTCGCTCTCGAGCGTTCGCCGCCGCATCTCCGTAATAAAACAGCGCTGGTAATCCGGGCAGTTCGAGCCAAGGCACGCATCCGCGCGCGCATCCAGCTTGTGCCACAGTGGACTGTTTTCCGGCAGCCCTGACAGCTCCGCGCGATCGCCGGTCTCAGTCTGGCGTTCCCACTCTGCGATCTGCTGGTACTCGTCAATCTCCTGCAGGCCGGTAAGAATCGGCTGGTCACGCAGAGCAACGAGCTTATGCCTGCACAGATAATTCGCGCGGCCTTTCATGTAGCACACGCGCAAGTCACCCAGCAGCGTCTCAAGAAACGGCACATCGCGAAAGTAAAGCTGGTCCTGCAGCGCCTTCGTTCCGGTGGACACAATCACGCGCTGCCCGGTGCGCAGCGCAGGCAGCAGATACGCGAGCGTTTTGCCCGTGCCCGTGCCCGCTTCCACAATCAGGTGCCGCCGCTCGCTCAGCGCGCGTTCCACGGCTTTCGCCATTTCAAGCTGGCCGGGGCGGTACTCATAGGGCAGCGGTGAGCTGGCAAGAATGCCGCCGGGAGAGAAAAACTCGTGCAGCGAGGGCAGAGAGCGCGGGGGTGCGTCGATGGAAGGCATGAGCGGGAGCGCGTGTGTTCTCTATTCTAGTGAACGCACGTGCCGCATCGCTGAGTCCGCTGCAAGTTGCTGATGCTATTCGGCCGTTGTCGGATCGATGATCGACGTGACCCTCGCCACGCTGTTGGCCGGAAAGCCGCCCTGCCTGGCGTGTTCTCGCACCATTTCCTCGTTGGGCGCGTTGTAAATGCAATAGATCTTGTCGGCCGTCACGTAACTGTGAACCCACTGAATCTCCGGACCCAGGTTACGCAGAACGCCGCAGGACTTCTGAGCAATCGCCTGAATGGTCTCCGCCGGCAATGATCCCGCTCCGGGCAGTTCACGCTCAATCACATACTTGGGCATTTGGGTAAACCTCCTCGCATTTGTGGGAATTGTTCGGCAGTGTACGTGGTGCCAGTGGACCTTGAGAAGAGAAAATCCCGCGAAAATCGAGCGAAATCAAGCGAGGCCATAGAATAGAGAAGGATTGTCCGACGAAAATGCGGCCTGACGCGCTTGTGCGCTCTCTCCGCAGAACTCGCCGGTACTGGAGTGTACGTTTTGCCCACCTATCGCAGATCGGTTGTCCCCGCCCGCAAAGAAGCAGCAGGGGCGCCTCTCGTCGCCATTGTCGGCCGCCCCAACGTCGGCAAGTCGACCCTCTTTAACCGGCTCACCAAAAGCCGACGCTCGATCGTGGGCGACGAGCCCGGCATCACCCGCGACCGCATCTACGGCGACTTCGAATGGTCCGGCCGCATGGTGCGCCTTGTTGATACAGGCGGAATTGTTCCTGACGATCCGGAACTGATCCCAACGGAAATATTCACCCAGGCGCGTGTCGCGCTTGAGGAAGCCGACGCGCTCGTGCTTGTTATCGACGCGCGTACCGAGCTCGCCAGCCCCGACTACGATCTTGTCCGCATGCTGCAGCGCGGCCGCAAACCCGTCTTTCTCGCTGTTAACAAGGTTGAAGGCGACGCCATGGCTTTGGCCGCGGAGAACTTCCGCACCCTCGGCCTGAAAGAGGTTTATCCCATCTCCGCCGAACACGGCACCGGTATTGGTGATCTGCTGGACGCGATCATCGCCGTGCTGCCCGAACCTGAGACCGAAACACCCGAAGAGCTCGCCGAAGAAGACGAGATCTTCGAGGGCGGCCCGCTGGACCCTGGGAAGCACGAAACCGGCGAGAAAAAGCTCCGCACCCATGGTGAGTACGAGCAGCTTGAAACCTCCATCGCCATCATCGGTCGCCCCAACGTCGGCAAATCCACGCTGCTCAATGCCCTCACCGGCACCACGCGTGCCATCGTCTCGCCCATCGCTGGAACCACGCGCGACGCCGTCGATGAAGTCGTCGAGTTCGAGGGCTCAACGCTTCGGTTCGTCGATACAGCCGGCATCCGCCGCAAGGGCAAGACCCATCTCATGGCGGAAAAGCTCTCCGTCGTCATGGCGCGGCGCCACCTTGAAGCCGCAGACGTTGCCTTGCTTGTCATCGATGCCACCGATGGCGTCACCGCAAGCGACGCCACCATCGGCGGCTATGCACATGAAAGCGGTCGCAGCGTCGTCATCATCGTCAACAAGTGGGATGCAGTCACCACGGGCCGCACAGATGGCAAGCCGCCCGCAGACAAGGAGATCTTCGAGAAGCAACTGCGCAACGTGCTCAAGTACCTGAGCTACGCACCGGTCATTTTCCTTTCCGCAAAAGAAGGCAAAAACCTGAAACCCGTGCTTCGCGAAGTCATGAACGTCGCAGCCGAGCGGCGCAAGCGTGTCACCACAGGCCAGATGAATCGATTCCTCGAGAAGATCGATTTCCAGCGCGCGCCCGTGCCCATGGCCAAGCGCGTCCGCATTTTCTATATGACTCAGGCCGCCGTCGCGCCACCCACCTTCGTCCTCTTTACTGACCGCGACGTGAAACTCCACTTCGCCTTTGAGCGCTTCCTTGAAAACCAGATTCGTGCATCTTTCGGCTTCCAGGGAACGCCCATCTGGTTCAAGGTCAAGCCGCGCAATGAAAAGAAGGAAGGCTGATCCAACCTTTCGATTGAATACCCTAATCTAAAGTTTTGCGGACGCGTGCGTGCGTCTTCTCCAGCATCCAAACTCGCCTCCCAGCGAGTTGAACTCCAGAATTGCTCCGGCATTGGGCCGAAGGAGGGAATGTGCCGCAATATTTGAATTTTGAAGTGCTGGAAGAGATTTCTTCCGGGAAATTCAAGAATTGCCACCCTTACCCATGGACACACATCACAAGCACACTCGCTAAAGAGGGCTTCTATCGTTTGCGTGAGAGCCTTCCTTCCGTTGAATCCGGCTTCGTGCGCAACGTGGGCGTTCCACGCGGCCACGGGCAGGCCCCGCATGACCGATATCTGTTGCATTTCCGCGCAGGAGTCGATGTCGCAGAGCCGTGGCGCGAGTTCATTCGCGAGTTGCAGGGACCTGGGTACATACGCTTCCTTCGCAGAATGCTCGGCAACCACAATTTCACTCCCACCTTCGAATGGCATTACGCCTGGCGAGGCTGTGCCGTCTCTCCCCACTGCGACGCCGCGCGCAAACGCGCCACGCACATCTTCTACTTCAATGACGATGATTGGGATTCGAACTGGGGTGGCCAGATGCTGGTACTTGACGACGAAGGTAAATGGCGCACTCACTCCGCACCAACCTTTGATCAGCTAAGGGTTGCTGCAACCGTCGAGCCACTACCCAACAGCAGCCTCTTGTTTCAGCGCACTCCGCGCTCATGGCATGGAGTACTCCCGCTCCAGTGCCCGGAAGGAAGATTGCGCAGAATTTTCAGTGTCACCATCAACATTCCGAACTTGCAGGTGTGGTGGCGCAAGGTTCGTGGCAAAGACCCGGCCGGCTTCCCCATGCGCGCCGCATGAATAGATATTCAGGCCGCTGCCGCGAGGGCTAATTTTGCGGTGGCGTAGACGAAGAAGAGCCTCCAGGCAAGGGTGGTGCAGCATTCGCTCCGCCGATGGTCGTCTTGTGCACGCTGGCCTCAATCTCAGGCACAGTGCCATCGTTCACCTGCACCTCTGTCGGCTGGCCCAGAACGAGAATGCGCCTCACGGCATGGCTGCGCGCGGGAATAAAGACCCGCTCCGCCTGCAATCCCTTGGCTGTATGAACCGTCACCGGTACTTCGCATGCCGCGTAGCCTGTGTTGTTCACATTCACGGCAACCAGCACTGAACCGCTCTGCGCCGGATGCGGAAACACTTCGGCGATCGAGAGATCGGGCAACCCCTTGTCATGATCCACCCAGTCATCGAAGAACCAGGAAATGTCGCGCGTTACCCCCGCACCGCGCAGCAGTTTGATCAGCGTCGCCGAAGATGACTCTCCCGCTTGCGGCTGGTAATCGCGCAGCATCGCAGAGAGCGCATCATCTCCCACCATGTCGCGCAGCATCCAGTACACGTAGGCCGCTTTGGTGCGGTAGTAAATGGGATCGATGGCTTTATCCAGCGGCTGACCATTCCCCGCACCGGGGCTCGACGGCTCAACCAATGCAAGAGCAGGACGATCGGCCTCCAGCACACCAAGCGCCGCGTCACGGCCTTTACGATGCTCCACCCATAGCGTCTCCATGAATGTCGCAAGCCCCTCGTTCAACCACGCGGGCGCAGGATCGTTCTGCATCTGCGTGAAGGAGTGTGTCAGCGCATGCACAAGAATTCGGTCAAGTTGCTCGGTCGTTTGATCCCCGAGCGGCGCAACCAGCAGGGTTCCCGTTTCAAAGGGCGCATCCTTCGGATCGGGCAGATCAATCAGAGTCAGCGTGCCGCGCGGATGTACACCCAGCCAGAGTTCCAGAAACGGCCTTACATCGCTCGCTGCATCCAGCCACTTCTCCACATTGATGTCGTTATCCGCAGTTGCCCATGCTGTGGCAAGTTTGTCGCTGTGCGCCTTGCGCCGTGCAAGAAAAATACTCGGCGCCTCAAACCCCGGCACCGGTACATCCAACTCGGCAGTTGCCACGCCGGGAAACCCCGGATTCGTTCCCTGCTTGTCTTCAACCTTCAGATCAACCGCATGGCCGCAAAGTACGGCGACTGTCGGCGCCTCATCGTGAGGAAACTGCGCTGTGAGCAGTACTCGCACATGCGCATGGCTCAGCATCAGCTTCTGGCGGCCAATTTCGCTGAACAGCCGCGCGCCATCTCCCAGAACCACAGGTATGGACGCCACCGGGTACCACACCACATTGCCAAAGCCCCGCAGGCCCGTAAAATCAGGTGAAATCTCATCCCAGTCGTTGTGGATTGCAACCGTCTCCGGCGTGCCAAGTGACATAAGCCTCTGTGCAGTTGCCTCAATCGCGCCCGAATAAAACGTGTCCAGCTCAACAGAAGCGCCCGGAGCAATCGGCGTGGCCAGAGTCACAGCCGCCTCATGCAACTGTCCTGTGTGGTCCGCATCGGAGTTCAGAGTGGCAACGGAAAAGTTCATATTCTTCCCGTTCACGCGCATCTGCTCCCACTTCAGTGACGAGGACAGCTGCAGTGCCACATGCTTCAGCGGCGTCGCGCCCGCATTCTTCGCCTGCACGCGCGCGCGCACCTCAAGTGTGTGTGCCGCCACGTCCATGTGCACATCCAGATCCAGACCCGTCACCGCCAGCGCAAGCCGCTCCGCATCTGTTGCCTCCGGCTTCGCTGCCGCCTCAATCTTCGGTACCGCGGCGCCCGGACCTACATGAGTCACCACCTCGCCATTCGCGTCCGTCGAGCGTGAAAAGATGACCTTGTCACCGCTGTGAGGCGTTGTCTGTTTCTTCACTGCCGGCTTTGCCTGAGGCGCGGTGGGCGTTTGTGCAGGTGTGGATTGCGCAAAGGTGGGCAGTGTTCCCGCTGCCAAAAGTGCAGCCAGAGTTCCCACGCGGGAAAAAGAAAAATTCACGAACCGAGGCCTTTCTGCTTCTTTGCCTTAGACGCACTGGGAGCCGCATCGCCAACCGCCTTCGCACGCCGCTGTCTCGCCGCCTCATACAGCACAACCGCTCCCGCCGTCGACACATTCAGCGAGCTCACCCCGCCCGCCATCGGAATCCGCAGCAGATGATCGCACGTGCGCTTCACCAGGTCATGCAGTCCTGCTCCCTCACGGCCCAGCACCAGCACGCAGTTGCCCGTAAAGTCGAATCGGTCGTAATCCTCCGTGCCGCGCTCATCCAGTCCAATCACCCAGAGATTCTGCTCCTTAAGCTCTTCCAGCGCCCGTACCAAGTTTACCACCCGCGCAATGCGTAAATGCTCCGCGGCTCCTGCACTTGTCTTCACGGCCACCGGACTCAAGGGTGCCGACCGCCGTTCCGTCAGTACCACGCCATCCACTCCCGCGCCATCGGCCACGCGCAACAGCGCACCAAGATTCTGCGGATCTTCCACACCATCCAGCGCCAGCACAAGCCGCGCAGCGCCCGGCATTAACGGCTCAAACAGATCCTCAATCGCCAGCATTTCCTGTGGACGCACCATGGCCACCACGCCCTGGTGCGCGGCTGTTCCGGCAAGCTGTGTCAGTTGCTCGCGCGACTCTTGCCGCACGCGCACGCCCGCCTGCTTGCAGGCCACAACCAATCCCGCGATGCGCTCGTCATGCCGTTCGCGTGCTACCAGCACATGGTCAAAGCGGCGGCGCCCAGCCCGCAGAGCCTCTTCCACCGAATGCACGCCATAAAGAACGTCCATAGTGCTGATTGTAGTTGTCGGGAGTGCCAAATCTTGAGAACTGCTCGCCCCTCAGCTGCCTGCCTTAATTTGCTGGCCACCGCTGCTTCAGAGCTGCCCGCCCTGTTCGTTCCTTCTGTCAACCCAGTACTCGCTCTGCCTGTGTGAGGCACACAATCGGCGCGCAATTCATCCCAGAGCGCATACGGGAAGCTCCATCTGTCGGCATTTCTATGACCGGAGACCGCTCACTATCCTGCGATATGTAGCTTCCAAACCCATTCTGCAAAGGATCATGTTTCTCTTTCTGGTTGAGGCTGTTTTGCAAACTGATGACACACCCAGAGAACCTGATTATTTGCCGTTGCACGGAGCTATATAACTGAAGTATCCTTGCGCCGCACTCAAATCTCACACCCTGACAAAAGACCGCGAACGTAGCTGTGAAATCGATTTATCTCTTAGGGGGAACTATGGTCACATTACGACGCATGGGCTTCTGGGTGGCGCTGTGCACAATGTCAGTCTGGCTGACTGCTTGTGGCAAAGCCGGAATGCAAACCACTGGCAATGGATACGGAAGTGGGGCAGGGTCATCCAATCTTACGTTGAGCTACAGCAACAATCCCGCTTCCTACTGGGTGGGCAATCAAATCACGAATAACACTCCCACCACCAGCTCCTTGGTGAATCACTTCGCAGCCGATACCCTGCCAGCAGGCCTGGTGTTGGGTATCAACTCCGGTGTGATAAGCGGAACACCGACTGCCGCCAGCCCAACCACCAACTACAAAGTGACCGCCTGGAATGTTAGCAACACTGCCTCGACCAATCTTGCCATCACGGTCTACTCCGGCACTTTCGCCGCAACCGGAAGCATGGCGGACGCACGGTATGGCGCGACGGCAACCCTGTTGGCCAACGGAAAGGTCCTTATCGCAGGAGGAGAAGGGAGTGGCGGATTCCTGTCCAGTGCGGAACTGTATGACCCCTCAACCGGGACCTTTACCGTCACCGGAAGCATGACAGACGCCAGGTGGCTTGCAACAGCAACCCTGTTGGCCAACGGAAAGGTCCTTATCGCAGGAGGAGAAGGGAGTGGCGGATACCTTTCCAGTGCGGAACTGTATGACCCCTCAACCGGGACCTTTACCGTCACCGGAAGCATGACAGACGCCAGGTTTGTTGCGACGGCAACTTTGTTGGCCAACGGTAACGTCCTCATCGCGGGAGGAGAAGGGACTAGCGGATTCCTGTCCAGTGCGGAACTGTATGACCCCTCAACCGGGACCTTTACCGCCACCGGAAGCATGACCGCTGCCAGGTTTGTTGCGACGGCAACTTTGTTGGCCGACGGTAACGTCCTCATCGCTGGAGGAGAAGGGACTAGCGCCTTTCTGTCGAGCGCAGAACTGTATGACCCCTCAACCGGGACCTTTACCGCCACTGGAAGCATGACCGCTGCCAGGGCTGCCCAGACCGCAACCATGTTGAATAACGGAAAGGTGCTTATCGCAGGGGGATTCAACGGCGCGACTATGTCGAGTGCAGAACTGTATGACCCCTCAGCCGGAACATTTACTGCAACCGGGAGCATGACGGATGCCCGATATTTCCAAACCGCCACTACCTTGCCCGGCGGTGTGGTGCTCGTCGCAGGAGGATTTGGCAACAGCTCTCTGCTCTCGAGTGCTGAGCTCTATGACCCAGTGGCAGGGACATTTACCACCACCGGGAGCATGACCGATGCCAGGTATTTTGGAACCGCAACTCTGCTGAACGACGGTTCAGTGTTGATGGCTGGAGGGGAAGGTAACAGCAGCTCACTCTCTAGCGCAGAGTTGTATAAGTAACCTGCTGGTTGCACAAAGCCCCCTGCGCGTCTGGACTCTGCTGCAGAACCAGTATCGCCGGATCCACGAAACACGAAAAGGCCTGCACTCAATCAAGGGTGCAGGCCTTCGCACTTCTTGGCCACAACCAATCCGCCACCACGATCAACCAGGTCCTGGCTTTGTGAGTTGAGGAACACGGAGCACGCGCTATAGTCATCGCATGGCAGAGTCCGGAGGCAAGCCACCCGGCAAATCCTTCAAAGCGCCCCTCGAGTCTACGGGCAACAGCCTGGCTTGGGTTATCGCCCGCATCCCGGTCGACCTTAAGAAAGCCTGGCCCGGCTGGGGTGGCCGCCGTGTCCACGGCACCATCAACGGCTTCGCCTTCTCCACCTCGCTCTTTCCCGGACCCAAAGGCCAGGGCCTGACCCTCCTCGTGAACAAGAAAATGCAGGCTGGCGCCAAAGCCCGCCCCGGTGACAAGGTCACCCTGCGTCTCGAGCCAGACATGGCCAAACGTGCGGAACATCCCCTGCCAAAAGAGCTGGCAGACATCTTCAAATCCGAGCGTGCATTGCGCAAATGGTTTGAAGCCCTGCCGCCTTCCTACATCAAAGGCATCGGCGCCTGGGTCGCCGAACCAAAAAGCGCTGAATCACGGCTGAAACGGGCAGAGCAGATGGCCGAGCGCCTTATACTCACCATGGAAGGCGAGCACGAACTGCCGCCCATCCTGCGCGTCGCCTTTGACCAACAGCCGCTCGCTCACGAGGGCTGGGCTGCCATGACCCCCACTCAGCGCCGCAATCATCTCTTCGGAGTTTTTTACTACCAGTCCGCTGGCAGTCGCCAAAAGCGCGTAGCCCATGTCGTCGAAGAAGCCATCACCGCCGCTCGCCGCAAACGCGGTGAGAAAACTGCAGCAAAGAACAGGCGGTCCAGCCGACCATCAAAAGAGAACAATTTCGCAGACCTCGAACATCTCGACTGACCCGGAAAACTGCCCAAACACCGCCCGGTCCTCGCCAAAAAGACCCTCTGGGCACCTTTTTGAGGGCACTACTGTGACGCCCGTTACATCTCGTCAGAAAAAATAGGCAAAATTCTCACTTTATGCGACTTGCATTGCAAATTTCGCGTCTAATTGAACACGTATGGGTACAGTTGCCATTCTTCGTTCTCTCTTCGCCAAAAGCTCCGCCGCAGATGCCGAACTGCTTGTGCGGCAAGAGAGCCTGGCCATTGCTGAGGGGCTAAAGAGGCAGGAACCTGGCCTGTTGGACGAGCTGATCGTACGCTACCAGCATCGCCTCATGCGCTACCTCATGTATCTCACCGGTGATCGCGAGACCGCAGACGACCTTTTCCAGGAAGTCTGGATGCGCGTAATGACACGCGGCGGTCAGTTCAACGGCAAGTCCCGTTTTGAAACTTGGCTTTTCACCATAGCGCGCAACATGCTCATTGACCTCAAACGCAAGCGCACCATGGCCAGCTTGGATGAGCTGTTTGAAGTTGGCGACGGTGAAGACCGTCCTATTTCCTATGAAGTGCCGGACGAGCAGCCCAGTCCGTTCGAACGCATGTCCAGCGTGGAAGATCGCAAGGAAGTTGCTACAGCGCTGCTCAAGTTAGATACCCTGTATCGCGAAGTGCTCATCCTGCGCTTCCATGAAGAACTTTCCCTCGACGAAATCGCTAAAGTTACGCGTGCCCCCCTTTCCACAGTGAAGTCCCGGTTGTATCGTGGTTTGAACGCGATGAAGCCTTATCTGGAACACAGCCAGCAACATCGGCTGGAGCGTGTGTGACCGTAGCCGGCGCAGATGTCCGGGCTGTCGGCGGCAGTGTGGATACAGCGATGCAGCAGGACGAAAACAAGACACAAGGCGATTTCGTAACAGCTCTGGCAGGTGGTCAGGCCGGGCACGAACGTGCCGTCGCGCAGCAAACGCGCCGTGTTGTTATGGCCTCCATGGGCGTCATGCAGGACCAAAAGGCCTTCCGTAAGAAGACCCGTGCCATCGCCGTGGCAGCCGCTCTGGTGTTGCTCGTCCTGCTCGCACCACTCATCTGGTGGGCTGGTGACATCCTTCTTGACGACCAGCGTACTACCGGGCTGACCTTGCAATTGAGCCTGCTGATCTTCTTTTTTGCGGCCGCCGTCCTGGGCGCCGTTGTGCTGGCAGGTTGGCTGCGCCGCCGGTCCTAGGGATCACCCAAAAGTTTCCTTCGTCACCACGCAACTTACTGAACAATTGCAGCGTCCACCAAGCAGCGGTATTCTTAACCGTACCTCCACGGTTGGTTAAAAAGCTGTACGCACAATGAACATGAAGTATCCACAGTCCATCACTATGAATGAAGACGCCAAGCTGGTACCGGCGTGGTCTATCCTGCTGGCCGTCGCCTCTTTCACGCTTGTGGAGTACTACCTGTGGCTAGTTCTACCGAATCAGCCGCATCACCACACGCCTCCCATCGGCTTCCGCATTTACTTCAATCTTTCGTGGGGCGTGCTCGTAGCGCTCTACTTCCTGATGGTCGGCTACATCAGCAAAGATGCACCGCGCCGAGCCATGAGCTCTCGCTTCTGGATGCTGGTGTGCCTGGTCATGCCCGCCGGCATTGGCGCCGTTCTGTACTTCCTCCTTCGCCAGTCAGAGGTTTCCCGCTGCCCGGCCTGCAGCACCCACGTGCAGAGTGACTTCCACTTCTGCCCGCAATGCAACTACCAGCTCACAGCAAGCTGCGGCAACTGCTACCGCACCGTCCGCGGAACAGATCAGTTCTGTACCCGCTGCGGCCATGAAATTACCCGTGACCACGTGCCCACGCGGCTCCGAGTGATGGGCGAATAAGCCCCCTTTTTGCCGTACTTTTCTCTGCCTCGGTTCTCCGCAAAACTCCTGCCTGGTTCTCTCGTCCGTTGCGCCCGAGTCTCTATTCTCTGAACCCTAAACTGCCTTCAGCGTTCTACAATTTCCAAAGGCATGACCCTCTCGGCCCTCATCATCGATGACGAACAACTGGCACGCGACGAGCTCAAGTACTTGCTCGATCAGGTTGGTGACATTGACGTACTCGCCCAGGGAGCAAACGGAATTGAAGCCGTCAATCTCATCGAGGAGCACCATCCCGATCTCGTTTTCCTCGACGTCCAGATGCCCGGCCTCGACGGCTTCCAGGTCATCAAGCGCCTCGTCGAAAAAGCTCAGGGCCCCGACGCCGATCCGCTGCCGCAATTCGTCTTCGCCACCGCATACGATCAGTACGCCGTCCGCGCCTTCGATGTGAACGCTGTCGATTATCTGCTCAAGCCCTTTGACCGGACCCGTGTCGAACAGGCACTCGAACGCGTCCGCGCCCGCATGAACGGCAGCACAAATGGGAAAGGCGCGCAGGGTGCGATGCAGGATCCTCAGATCGACGCTCTGCTTAAGCTCCTTAACCGCCCGCAGACCACCCAACCCGCCCGCCTCATTGTCCAGGCTCAAAGCCGTCTTCTACTCGTCGATCAGGCAGACATCTGCTTCGCTGCCATCGACGAAGGTGTCATCCGCGTCGTCACACAAAGCTTTGAGGGCCACTCCAAGTGCCGCACTCTTGAAGAGCTTCTTGAGCAGCTCGACCCGACTCGCTTCTGGCGTGCGCACCGCGGCTTCGTCGTTAACATCAACCACATTCGCGAAGTAGTGCCTTGGTTCAAGTCCACATACCAGCTCCGCATGAATGACAAGCAGCAAACCGAAATCCCCGTCAGCCGCGCGCAAACCAAGCGCCTCCGCGAGCTGTTCAACCTCTAGTCCCGCACAGCCTATCCCAAAGCCAGCACGCTTTTTTGCCTCGCTTTCACGTTGAATCCTTCCCGGGCGGCGTAGAATCCAACGCACAGACAAAGAAGTGGCAGACTCATTCTGACTACGCGGTACTCATCCCCAATCGCATCGGCCAATCAACTTCCCTGCTATTAATCAGGCCGAATTCAGTCACCTCACAACAAAAGATCGGAGAGATCACTATGCCAATGGTCACAACCAAAGACGGCGTGCAGATTTTCTTTAAAGACTGGGGCCCGAAGAGCGCTCAGCCCATCATGTTCCATCACGGCTGGCCCCTGTCGTCCGACGACTGGGACAACCAGATGCTCTTCTTTCTCGCCAACGGCTATCGCGTCATCGCGCATGACCGCCGCGGTCACGGCCGCTCCTCGCAGGTCGACACCGGGCACGATATGGATCACTACGCCGCCGACGCCTCTGCCGTCGCCGAGCACCTGGATCTGAAAAACGCCATCCACATCGGCCACTCCACTGGAGGCGGTGAAGTTACCCGCTACGTCGCCAAACATGGCCAGCCACAGGGCCGCGTTGCCAAGGCGGTCCTCATCGCCGCCGTTCCCCCGCTCATGCTCAAAACCCCGGACAATCCGGACGGCACGCCTCTCGAAGTCTTCGACAGCTTCCGCGCAGCCCTCGCCGCTAACCGCGCGCAGTTCTTCCTCGACGTACCCACCGGCCCGTTCTATGGATTCAATCGCCCCGGCGCCAAACCCTCTGAAGGAATCATTCGCAACTGGTGGCGTCAGGGAATGATGGGCAGCGCTCTGGCCCACTATGAAGGCATCAAGGCCTTCTCTGAAACCGACCAGACGGAAGATCTGAAATCCATCACTGTGCCCACACTCGTCATGCAGGGCGATGACGATCAGGTGGTTCCCTACAAGGCCGCCTCTGAGCTCCAGGCCAAGCTGCTTAAAAACGCAACCCTCAAAATCTACCC
>JAGWSG010000106.1 GCA_028876335.1 Acidobacteriota bacterium | reverse complement strand
GGTGCAGATCGCACTCAGCGGCACAGGGCAGTCTGCATCGCATAGCGTTACTTTGACATGGAACGCACCCGCCAGCTCGCCGGATCCGGTTGCGAGCTATAACGTGTATCGCGCCAGCGGAGGGAGTACGGCGTACCAACTGCTCGCCTCAACAGGAATGACCCAGACCTCGTATCTAGACAGCACCGTTTTGAGCGGGCAGACCTATGATTATGTCGTGAGGAGCGTGGACTCGTCTGGCGTGCAAAGCAGCCCGTCGAATACGACCGTGGCCACGGTGCCGTAGAGCGGACACTTCGAGAGCCTGGATTCTTTCAGAAGCCCTTTTTCACAGCAAGGTATGGAATCATTCCCAATTCCGCAAGTCCAGGAATCGGGTCATCCCACGAAAAGACCGCTCCCTGACGGCAGGAAAGCAGAGACCGCAGGTATTGTCCGATCTTCAGTTCGCCCTTTGCCATGCCCAGGACTGCTGCTGGCAAATCCGTCGAGAATCTCATCCAGCCCAATCCAGGCCGGCTTTGGCGCCTTTCGACGGGCAGGCCCAACTGGTCCGCAAAGAGCATTGAGCTAAAATCAACTCCGGCGCGGGCGCCGAGGGTATGGTAGCCCCACGTGCGCAGATTCACATCTAACAGCTTGTACGCGCCCGTTCTGCTGTCAAACTTGAACTCCATCTCTGCCAATCCGTAGTAGCCGATAGCGCTCAGAAAACGCTGGGCGTAGTCCTCCAGGATAGGGAGATCCAGAGTTTCGACAAATGTGCTGGAGCGCCCGAACTGCAAGGGGAATTGCCTGCGCCGGCGCACGACCATACGTCCAATCAGATCACCCTCGCGGAAAAATACGCAGCAGGCATACTGGTGCTGTCCGCCACCGGGGATGAGTTCCTGAATCATGACCTCGCCAGGGCCGGTCACTGCAGCTGCCTTGTCAAACAGCACTTTCAGCTCGGCAAAGCTGTCTGCCCGCCAGGCCTTCGCTTTGGTTGCATAGATAAAGTGCTCCTTGATGGCGGGCTTGATCACAAAGGGCGGCGTCAGCTGTTCGAGTTCGCTCAGTTGCGAAGAGTCCGTCAGGTAATGAGTTGCGGGAGTTGGAATTCCCCATCGATCGGCAAGCTGGTAGGTATTGCGCTTGTCCCACGCCCATTTCACGACATCCCATTCGGGCGTAGGCACCCGGTAAAATCGCGAGAGATCCGCCCGATTCTGCGAGATTGCAGCGACCAGTTCCTCGCGGGTTGGATACAGTACCCAGCCATCGAGGCGCAGCCTTTGGGCAACATCCACGAGTGATTGCACAATCGTCTCGTTTCCGATGAGAGCCGGGCACGAGACGTGATGGGTACAGTAACGTGAGAAGCGTGAGATGGCAGGAGCATCATCGATGACGCACACAGGAACCTTGTGCCGTCCGAGACTGCGAACGATGCCCAGGCCCTGGTAGTCTCCGCCGATGACCACCGCGCCCGCGCCGGCCTTCTCTAACGCGACGGGCTGCTGGGAAGATGCAGTCGAAGATTCGACCACGGTCACCGGGCTGCGCTCCCGCCTGGCCCAGCTTGCCTGTTCTTACTGATTTTGCGCAGCAGCTCGCGAGAAGCGAATCCTGCGCCAGAAACAAAACCCAGGATCGGGCCAAAACTCCACGCTGCTGGTTTGCCGGCGAAGTGCAAGCCAGCCACAGAGCTTTCGAGTCCCGCGCGCAACAAGGGATACCCGTCATGCATCTCCAGCTGTCGAAGGATATCGGGGGCCAGAAACCGATAACGCGCAACATCAACCTTGAAGCCGGTTGCAAACAAGATATGGTCCGAGGTTTGCGTTGCTCCGTCGTCCAGTTTCAGTGTCAGCTGGCTGCCCGTTTCGCGCGCTTCTGCCACATGGCGGCCGAGCCGTATCGGAATTCCATCCAGCCGTGGCTTCAGCCAACCGGCAACGGCAGGCCGGATCGAGCGATAAGCCACCGGCGTCTTAAACCAGCGCGGAAACCGGCGAAATACACGAGGCGCAGCCACCAGGCGGCTGATCCCTGCCGGGCCAACATCTGTCTTTGCGTAGAGCATCCTGGAGACAAGCCCGAGATGATGGAGACGCGGATGCACGCCCACCCAATTGGGACTGACCTGCCTGCAGATCACCTCTACTTCGGCTCCATTCTCACGCAGCAATGCTGCCGACTCAAATGCGCTTTGTCCACCGCCGATCACAGTGACACGTTTTCCACGAAATCTGCTGAGATCATCATGTTCGCTGGAATGCGAAGCCAGACCACGCGAAAGGTGTTTGAACTCTGCCGGGTAGTTCTCGAAGGGCTGAATGCCGGCGGCAACAACGACCCTGCGCGTCAGAAACGAGTGGCCATCTTCGAGCGTCACGCGGAAGCCGCTTCCTTCTCGCTGAATGAGAGAGATTTGTCGCGGGTCGTGATCGCGGACAGCTCTTTCCGCAAACCACTGACCGTAAGCGACGAATCTCTCAAGCGGGATAGGCTTGGGACAATGATTGCCCATCGCCGCACAGAACGCATCCAGGGTATACGCGCTGGACGGGTCTGGAATAAATGAAGCCTCCCAGTTCGAGCGAAGACACATGCCTTGCGGCATATGCCTCATCCAGAAAGACATCGTAGGGCCAAACACGCGCGCTTCGATGCCCGCATTCTGCAGATGAGAGGCACAGGACAGTCCGTAGGGGCCGGCCCCCAGAATTGTCACTTCAGCTTCGTGGAGAGTTGACATATCTTGGTCGTCCGAATAGATAGGGTTATTCTCTGCCCGCAACATTACAGGCAGGTTCATGGTTCAGCTAGTCCACAAAAAAAACGCCCTGCTTCGAGTGTGAGTCGGGCATTGGGCGTTGGATTGCCTGATTGAATCTCAATGTAAGAGATTCTAAGGCGCCTTCACTAGATTACGCTCGTTACATTACTACACACTCTCCGTGTAAAAACTGCACCTTCCTAACGAGCTGCACAAAGACTCCGCGGGATTTCCTGACTCGTCTTTTCGGCAAGCTCCTGATTTGAAGCGGGATCTGAGAAAGGGATTCCACAGCCGATTTTGGAAGCGCAATTGCTTCAAAGAATTCAAGTTCTCGCATTCATTCTGTGGGATAGTGCAGGCATTCCTGGCTAGAGCTGCCGGTGGAAGCGCAAACGGCAATCCGCACTTGCGGAGACGCTTGGATCTCCGACTACCCAGCCGGCCCTGAATGCATTAGGAGAGGTGCATAAACCAGTACCCGTTCCAACCAGTTCGATTGCAAGGAATAACACGTTAGTCATACTGTTGTAAGAGTACGAACGAATGGCGAGAGAAGTGACTGAAAGCTTCGTGCGGAGAGCCGGAAGTAATGGGCATCTCGCCCATGGCAGGCAATGCGAGACGACGAAGACTTGGGAGAAGGTGGTTGCGGCAGGTGAGTAGGCGGTACGGGTCCTATCTGAATCGGCTGAAGAGAACCTGTCTGAACTTGAACCTCAAGTTTGAGGGCCGATTTCGTATTCCCAAATCATTTCGCGTTCTGTTGGGTTCCACAAGCACCACTGCGAGGCTGGATCGGCTGCATCGCGCGGGTATGGCCGCTGTTTTGCTTGTCGCCGTTCTTCTTGCCGGCTGCGGAGGAATTACCGTCAAGAATGGCAGCACCACGACGACCAGCGGATCATCGGCGGCCTTGCAGGGCGTTCAATGCGCAAGCACAACGGTCTTTGGATCCACGCCGGATAGCTGTACCGTATCGCTCACGGCAGCTGCGCCTAGCGCAGGAGTGAGAGTCACTCTATCGAGCAGCAATGCGGCTGTTGCTGTGCCGTCGTCTGTGACAATCCCGGCCGGGGCAACCTCAGTGAGTTTCACGATCTCGATATCCGCCGTCACGACGGCACAATCCACGACGATTAATGCGACCATTGGAAGCGTGTCTGCGAACGTTGTCATTCAACTGAATCCGTCGGCGCCCATGCTGACGGTGAATGCTACGAGCGTGAGCTTTGGCAGCGTTCCCATCAGCACGACATCCACGCAGTCGCTCACGCTGGCATCGATCGGATCTCAGCCGGTGACAATCAGCGCAATTACCGTCACAGGTGCGGATTTCTCGATCACCGGAGTCACATTGCCAGCCACGCTCAACCCAGGCCAGAGCGCCGTGGTGAACCTCGCCTTTGCTCCGTCTGTTTCAGGATCGGAGACCGGACAGCTAACGATCACGAGCAATTCGGCGGCGAACCCGACCGACGCTGTGAGCCTAACGGGAGTTGGCGTGGTGGCGGCGCACAGCGTGACGCTGACGTGGAATGCACCGGCCAGCTCGCCGGACCCAGTTGCGGGGTACAACGTGTATCGGGCCGCCAGTGGCGGCACAACCTACCTGCTGCTCAACACGGGGCTGGATCCGCTGACGACCTACATGGACTACTCCGTTCAAAGCGGCGCTTCGTATGAATACATCGTACGAAGTGTGGATGCATCGGGCGTGGAGAGCGCTCCTT
>JAGWSG010000105.1 GCA_028876335.1 Acidobacteriota bacterium | reverse complement strand
GCAACAACAATTTACAGATTTTCAATTGCGGACTAGAGAGCCGATGTCGTCCAAGTTCATCGATATCACTGGTGCCGCGCATCGAGGCATACGTTTATGGCAAGCAGTACCCCGATCCTATCGGACACGCCGATCGATTTTGACTACAGCCTGACCGGAGTAAACTCCCGGCTTTCTGTCGAGAGAGGTCTAGCCGAGGCAGATTGGTACCAATGCCCAGTGGAACGGGAAACCATGCGCGGCCTGCTCGAACGGCACGATTCTCCTGCGATCCGCGACACAATTCTGTGGTTTGCGCTCATTGTCGCGAGTGCGCTCTTCACTTTTGCTTTGTGGGGTTCCTGGTGGGCGGTCTTGCCGTACATGGTGTTTGCGGTGCTGTATGCTTCGACATCTGATTCAAGATGGCATGAGAGCGGTCATGGCACAGCGTTTCGCACAGATTGGATGAATGATGCGCTTTACGAAATTGCTTCGTTTATGGTCATGCGCGAGTCGACAGTATGGCGCTGGAGCCACAATAGGCACCACAGCGACACGATTATTGTGGGGCGAGATCCAGAGATCGCCGTGCCAAAGCCACCCGATGTAGCCGGGATCATTCTAAGTTTTTTCAATGTCCAGGTTTATAGAAAGTACTTCAGTCGAATCGTACTTCATGCGCTTGGCCGCATGGCAGACGAAGAGAAGACGTTCATTCCGGAATCTGAGTTTCCTAAGGTCTATCTCCGCGGCCGAATCTACATTCTGATTTATCTCTCGGTAATAGCAACGGCCGCGCTCAGCAGAAGCATTCTCCCGCTCATGTTTGTGGGATTCTCCAACTTCTTTGGGACTTGGCTGCTTGTGACCTATGGCTTGACCCAGCATGCCGGGCTTGCTGAGAACGTGCTCGACCATCGGCTCAATTGCCGCACTGTGTACATGGGGAGAATCCAT
The DNA here is from genome assembly GCA_028876335.1 of Acidobacteriota bacterium. GTDB lineage: Bacteria > Acidobacteriota > Terriglobia > Terriglobales > Acidobacteriaceae > Telmatobacter. The sequence goes on along the minus strand of JAGWSG010000105.1, from coordinate 2,664 downwards.
CGATACCTCTACTGGAACATGAACTACCACGTGGAGCACCACATGTTCCCGTTGGTCCCTTATCACGCACTGCCGCGACTGCATGCGTTGATTCGCGACGACTGTCCAGAGCCATATACGAGTCTGTTCGCAGCCTGGCGCGAGATTGCTCCCACCATCCTGAGGCAGGTAAAGGATCCCGCCTACCATGTAAAGCGCCGGCTGCCCGCGCCAAAACATCGTAAGGCTTCTCAGGCTCATGCTTCTGACGCGGCACCCAATGCCGAAGGGTGGGTCGAGATTGGCGAGGACTCACTCCTCAAGGCGAGCGATGCATTGCGCTTCGACCATGCGCGGAAGACTTACGCGGTCTACCGTGACATGCATGGTCAGCTCTACGCAACAGATGGAGTCTGTACGCACGGCAACACTCACTTGTCGGAAGGCCTGGTCATCGAAAACATGATAGAGTGCCCCAAGCACAATGGCAGATTTCGTCTTGCAGATGGGTCGCCTGCACGTGCGCCAATTTGCCGTGGTCTGGCAACCTACCCAGTCGAAGTCACCGGCGGCAGGATCCGGATTAATGTGATGCGCCCCGGCGGAAGCGGAGCCCGGCCGCAGCGGGCGTACTCGTTTCGCGTCATCAGTAATCGCAGCGTGGCAACTTTTATCAAAGAGCTGGTGCTTGAGCCTTTTGACGTTGATGGAGAGGTTGAATTCACACCTGGAGATTATTTGCAGTTCAATATTCCGCCGTATGACGAGATCCGCTTTTGCAACTTTGCGATTCCTGAACCGTTCGCAACCGTCTGGAAGAGCCAGCATGTCTTCGATCATGTGGCCATGAATCCCGGCCCAGCGCGCCGAAATAATTACTCCATCGCAAGCAACCCAACGATGGAGCGCCGACTTCGCTTCAACATTCGCATCGCGACTCCTCCGTCAGGTCAGGACTGTCTACCAGGAGTTGGATCGAGCTACATGTTCAGTCTCAAGCCCGGCGATACCGTTACTGCAGTGGGACCTTACGGAGATTTCCATATCAGGCCCACCCAAAGAGAGATGGTCTATATCGGGGGCGGGGCGGGCATGGCGCCACTGCGCTCGCATCTCTCGCATCTTTTAGAAACAGAGCACACAGCACGAAAGATCAGCTTTTGGTATGGCGCCCGGTCAGGACAAGAAGTCTACTACGACGACTATTTTCGAGACCTCGCCCAGGCGAACACCAACTTCCGCTTTGAGCTGGCGCTATCAACTCCGCTCGCTGTAGATGCGTGGACGGGGCATGTGGGGCTCATCCATCAGGTCGTGCTCGATCGATATCTGCTTGATCATCCTGATCCTTCTGCTGTCGAGTACTATCTTTGCGGACCGCCGATGATGATTGCTGCTTGTACAAAGATGCTGGCATCAATTGGCGTTCCAAGCCATCAGATTTCGTACGACGAGTTTTAGGGAGACATTGCTTGAAAGGGACTTCCGGCTTCTACAACGATGGGTCTCAGAAACCTCCACGTATGCGGATCTTTCTCAACCTGGACACGCTCTTCAATCTTCCTGCTGAGAGCGTATGGATGCAGCATGGCCAGGAGCAGAGTTGCGAACGGCTCTACAAGGATGGTTTCGAGGGCGTCCAGATTACCGCAAACGACATTGCTCTTGCGGGGAATGGCATGCCGCATTGTGGCCTTGACCGAATCAACACGCCCGAAGAGGCCGACTCCATTGTTGCCGCGCATGAACAGAGTGGTGACCTGTGCGTGACGGTTCATGCCGGATGGGGCCTGGAGGATGAATCTGAGTCTTGCAGGCTCGTCGACGCGATACTTACTGCGTCAGCCCGCTACAGTCTTCCCATCTTCATTGAGACGCACCGCGCCACCGTTACGCAGGATCTTTGGCGGACTGTCCAACTTATTCGGCACTTTCCTGAGATGAGGCTTAACGGAGACTTCAGTCACTACTACTGCGGACAGGAGATGGTTTACGGTGACTGGTCGCAGAAGATCTCCTACATGGAGCCCATCTTCGAGCGCACAGGCTTCCTCCATGGGCGTATTGCCAGCCCCGGCTGCATGCAGGTACCCGTGGATGTGGATCTCGCATTGCGGCCACGCCAGGCGCATGGTGCCGCTAATTATCTTGAGCACTTTCGGGAGCTTTGGACACGCGCAATGGCTGGCTTCCTGCGCAATGCTCAATCCGGCGACGTGCTCATCTTTGCGCCCGAACTACTCTCCGGCCTGAACTACTACGCACGAATGTTTCCTGATTCAGCTTCGTCACTTGTCGAAGAGAGCGACCGCTATGCGGAGGCTCTCCTGCTCAAAGAACTTGCATCGCAATGCTTTTCTGCTGCTCAAGCTGAGGCCGCATGAGCCAACGTACCGCGCAACCAACCTGAAGGCTACAGAATCCAGATGAGCGGTGCTGATCCCAATCGAAGGATGAATCGCAGTGAAGACAAGCAATTCAATAAATCTTGGGTATGTGCTCTTTCTGGCATCAACAGCGGCGCTGGGAGGACTGCTTTTCGGCTTTGACATTGCCATCATCACAGGAGCGGGGCCATTCATATTGCGTCAGTTTGGCCTGAGTGACATTGGGCTCGGATGGGCATTCAGTTCACTTTTATTCGGATGTGTCCTGGGAAGTTTTGTTACCGGAGAATATACAGAT
>JAGWSG010000104.1 GCA_028876335.1 Acidobacteriota bacterium | reverse complement strand
GAAGTACATGACGGCAGCAACTGCTGCAAAGCTGGCAATGGCGCCGACCATGAGGGCATTATCTTCAAGCCGGAGCAGCAGGTAAATGAGTGCGTACAAAAGACTGAAGACTGTGAGCGCACGGTAACCCTGGAGGCGACTTGCGAAAATCCAGCCGGCGTTGGTGGCAAGCAGAGCAACAGACGCACCGCCTGCAATGAGGAAACCGAAGTCGAAACCTATACGTTCCGCGAAGGAGAGCAGGAGCAAGTAGAAGATGAGCTGTGCGACTCCGACGAGAATGTACTGCGCAGGATGCACTCGCTTACCCGTTGTGACTTCAAAGATGAAATACGTGAGGAATACGAGACCAAGGAAGAGCGGAACGTATTTGATGGCGCGTGTTACGGACTGATATGGATCTGCGACCTCAACGTAATTAACACCGAGCGATGTGGCGGAGAGGCCGGAGATGAGGCCTGAAGGGCCTTCCGCACGCACACCCCGCGCGATGTAAGGTACGGACCATTCGGCAGTGAATCCGTTTGAACTGAGTGTGCGTTTTACTGGGAGAAAGCCACCATCAAAGCCGGGATTGGGCCAGTCGCCTTGCAGAACGAGGTGCGTAGACTTGCCGTACGCCAGAACAGCGAGACGCTGCGCACCGGAAAATTGCATGGACGAGGAAACGGTGAAGCGAGCACCCGGTTTGGCAAGATCTGGAATCTGCGATTTAAAGAGGGTGAGACTCAGTTGCGATTTTTGATTTTCATCGAAGATTGCACCTTGAAGGTCGCCGGTAGGAGTAAGCGTGTATGACTTCCCATTAGAGCGCAGCGTGGCATCACTGAGAGCGCCATGGGCTCCACTGACACCGACAAATATTTCGGCACGGCTCCAATCGAGTTGCGCACCGTCGGGAGCGTCGGTGGGTGTGTTGGTGAGATCGAAGCGGGATTCCAGATCCATGTCAGCCTGATAGACAGGCACTTTAAAAAGCGAGCGATGACGCTCTTCCGTGGTGGTCCTGGCCAAGGCGTTGGCTTCAGCGGGCGAGACGATGTATGAACCGTGCACCACCGATTCAGACGGGGTGCGTGGAGCGATTGTGTATGGAATTGCGAGCACCGGACCGAGAAACGTCTGCTGGCCGCCGACGGATTCACTGATGTCGTGGATGACGCCGTTTTCCCGGCTCTGACGATCTTGCACCACGAATACAACGAAGAGCGCGGGAATGACCATGAGCAGAGCGAGTCCACAGACAACGATGAGCTTGATGCCAATGGAACGTGAACCTAGCTTGAACTGAACGGGAAACTGCATGGTGCCGGGTTGATTCATTGCGTGCTCCTTGTGAACTTTGCAATGCAAAGTGATTTGGTAAAAAAATTTCAGGTTTCGTTTGAAGCGAGTTGCCCCGTGCGTGCCGCAGAGACATCTTTGCTGACGCCTTTGGCGGCGTCGCGCACAACCTGCTCCAGAATCTCCAGGTACTCGAGATAACGCTGGCGGCCGGATGGGGAGATGCGGCAGATGGTTTGCGTGCGATTGCGATCAATACCTTTGACGATCTCGACCATTCCATCCTGCTCGAGAACAGCTAGATGGCGGCTGAGGTTCCCATCGGTTAGTGCGCAAAGTTGCTTGAGTTCATTGAAGGTGAGGCCTTTGGGATTGGTAACGAGCGAAGTGAGGACGCTGAGTCGCGCACGTTCATGGATAACGCGGTCAAGCCCCTCGTAGGCGAAGCGTCCTTCCTGTGGCTGGGTCTTATCTTTCAACGGCGTACTCCTTTGCAGCACGAAATAAGATGGCAGCGCTGAGCAACTGCCCAACGGCGAAAGAAATACCCATGCACCAGGGGGAAAGCGCGCGCTCGCTGCCGAGTCCGATGACGACGAGTCCAGTGAGAAGATACCAGACACCGCAGACAAAGATGGATCGCGGCAGGAAGCGGCAGGAGGAGAAGATACCGAGTCCGAAGATGACCTGCCAGAGGCCGGGCAGAAGCCAGGCGAGAGCGGGCTGCGAGAGAACGACGACGATGGTGAGCAAGAGGCCAGAGCCGATGGCGGGGAGGAATTGCTCGACGGCCATGCGGATCATTTCGTCAGAGAGGCCGGAATGCATGCGGCGGCTGCGGGTGTGCATCTGTACGGCGGTGACGGTGGCGGAGATGGCTGCGGTGGCGATCCAGAGGGCGAGGTAACGACTGAGCGATGCGGCCGGATTGGGAATCAGCCAAGTCTGAAAGAGCGCGGCGCCAAGAGCCAACATGCCGGTTGCCGCAAGCGTGGCCGGTCCGTAGCCGCGGAACTCAGTTGATTGCGCGACCTGACGGCGAATGCTGCTAATGTCCCCAAGGGCGCGATCCAGATCGTTCATGCCGTCTCCACTTTACAATGCAAAGTAAGCTGAAAGCGCATAGATTGTCAATTGTAGAGATGGGAGGGGTGATAGGGACGGGATGGCGAGAGCTGTGTCCGCCTGCGCCTTTGGCTTCGGCGCGACAACCTTCGCCTGCGGTGAAGGTTGGTGGAGGCGGCGGGAGTCGAACCCGCGTCCGAAATCGTTGTCAGCCGGGAGCATTCATGCTTTGTCCGGTTCCGCATGTTTTCGCTTCAGGAACTCAGAACGGACAAGATGCGCCTGAAGCTAGTCCGATGATCTTACAGTTGCAACACGGACCGAGCTGCAACTGCCAGCCTACTGAATGACGTCCGGACCGCAGCCCATAGGCGAAGCCGCGGAGGACGGCTGCTTATTTAATTAAGCAGCAAGTGCCAGATTGTTGTTGGCAACTTTGTTTTTGCAAGCGATTACGGGTGCCCGCACCCCGACATGCCTCCCATGCCGCAATCAATCCCGTCGAAACCGTGACGCCCCCACATTGCAGCCCTTCCGGTTGGATGCGGAAGAGCTTGTTTGCGGTGCGAGCCGGGCCGAAGAGGCCATGCTGCATTTACCTATCTTACGCTGAAATGCGTTCGGCCGCCCGATGAGCGGTCGATGCGAGGAGCTTTTGATTCCCGTTCCTTGATTGCGAACTATTGCTTTTCGAGATCGATGCGTTCGAAGTCACCACGCTCAATGGCGGCACGAATCTGTGCCGGAGTCTTGCCGAGTTTGGTTTGCTGATAGGCGAAGAGACCCTCTTTGGCGCAGGTGCCACATTCGGCGCCATGCAGGCCCTCAAAGCAACTGCGAAGGCTGGTATGGCCCAGTGCGCGGTCGCAACGGCAGTAGCAGGGCAACTGGTAAAGCACGTTGCCGATGCGAGCGGCCTTTTGGTAGACGTGAACCTGCCACGGGTATTGGAAGTTGTCGCCTGTAAGCTGGTGTCCGGCCAGGATGGGCGGAAGCTTACTCACCCTGAGAGGCGCCGAGGGATGATAGGCCGGAATGTCGCTGGCAGGATTGTTCCACTGGGCGTAACTCGCTGCAGTGAAAAGGACAACGAGCAGGCCCAAGGCCCAACGCTGTTTCATGAGGAATTTCATTGGACGGCTCTCCACGCAAGACATTGTAGTTTGGACGTCTGTGACCGACAAATGCGGAGAGGCGGAAGTGCAGTTGAAGACTGGATTTGCACTTTTGAGCAAAAAAGACGGCACGGATGTGTTTCGATCCGTGCCGGGAGGCCAGTGACGCAAACTACTTCCGGGGTTCGGAAGGGTCAAAGTGACTCTACTTCCTTACCGGAATATCTACACGATACTATAGATACGAAAGTTTGCAAATACAGAATTTGAAATTATTTCACATTATGATACTTGAACATTTTCTGCTAATTACGGGCTGGTATCCGCATATCATCTGATTATTGAGGCAGTTCTGCGTGGGAGCGAGGACGCCTTGCCAGAAAGTGCATAGATAAAGCATGGCAGAACCTGTGGATACGAACCAAAATCCATCCTCTGAAGAACCGCAGAGTCCGCCCGAAAGCTGGATGAAAATGGGCACGGTGGCAGCTCTGTCAGCACTTGCGGGGGGCCTGGCAGCGGCCTGGTATTACAGAAGGACGCTGAACAAGCTGCGCGAAGCAGAGGACGTACCGCTTCCGGATGCGCCCTTCGACCCGGATGAGGACGAGTTCTAAGGCTCGATGAGGCTATGGCTTGACCTGCCCGATGTAGACGCCGAAGGGCTTCAACTCCACGTGCTGCAGTGAAGCCGGATCAACGCCCTCAGGCGACTTGAGCAGCGTCTCGGCCTTGCTCCCTGCGGCTGAAAGATCGACCTTCTGCGGCGAGGCGGTGAAATTGACTGCGACTACTACAGCCGGCTCTCCGGGCGCCGTGCGCTGCCAGCTAAGGACCGTGTTGCTGGATGTGGCGAGCATGGTTTCCTTGCCGATTTCGAGAGCGGGCACTGACTGCTTGAGGTGGATAAGGGTCTTGTACCAGTCAAGCATGGAATTTTTATTGTGCTCTTCTGCCGCGACATTCACTGTTGTGTAGGAAGGCGGAATGGGTAGCCAGGTCTTTACACCTGGACTGGAGAAGCCCGCGTTCGGTGCATCGCTCCATTGCATCGGGGTGCGCTCTCCGTCGCGACCCTTGTTTTTGGGCCAGCCTGTGATGCCGACCGGATCCTTCACATCCTGCTTACGGGTGGGTGGCGTGGTCTTCATGCCAATCTCGTCTCCGTTGTAGAAGAGCGAGGCGCCGCGGCTGGCGAAAAGGATGGTGGCAATGACGCGTTCGATGGCCGTGTTGTGGACACCGTCGCCGTAACGCGCATCAATGCGCGGGTTATCGTGATTGTCAAAGACGATCAACGGGACCTGGCCATCAAGCTTTGTTTCGGCATCATCAATGCGATTGCGGAATGTGGCGACATCGAGCTTGTTGATGAAGCCGATCTGCGTGTCCATGGGGAGCTGGAACTCAGGATTTGCGGCGCTGCCATATTGCTTGCGGAGCTCGGCAATGTTGGGGAGGTAGGTTTCACCGATGAGGACGCGGGAACCAGGAAAGTGATTGGAATCGAAGGTGTTTGTGAAGGCGCGCATTTCTGCCATCACGTCGTGCACTTCAGGCAGGTTGTCAGTGAATTTGCTGTCCAACTGCGAGTCGCCGAATGCATTGATGATCGGCTTGCCGTTCTTGTCCTTTACCACGTCATCATTTCTGAGCTGGGGATCTTCAAAGAGTGCGGTAATCGCGTCGAAGCGGAAGCCGCCGACACCGCGCTTGAGCCAGAAGGCGAGAATGTCTTTGAAAGCCTGGCGGACTTTGGGGTTGTTCCAGTTCAGATCAGGTTGCTGAATGTAAAAGCGATGGTAGTAGTACTGGCGCGTCTTCGGATCCCACTGCCAGGCAGAGTGGCCGAAGAGTGATTGCCAGTTGTTGGGCGGTTCTCCTTTTGACGTAGCGGTTTCACCTTTGCCATCGTGCCACATGTACCAGTCGCGATATGGATTGTTGCGCGAGGAGCGCGACTGAATAAACCACTGGTGCTGGTCAGAAGTGTGGTTCATCACCATGTCCATGAGCACGCGAATGTGGCGCTTGTTGGCCTCGGCAATGAGGTGGTCAAAGTCGGCCATAGTGCCGTACTGGGGATCGATGGCTTCGTAGTCGGAGATGTCGTAACCGAAGTCGACTTGCGGAGAGGGATAGATGGGAGTGAGCCAGATGGCGTTGATGCCAAGGCTCTTCAAGTAGTCGAGACGCGACGTGATGCCGTTGAGGTCGCCGATACCATCGCCGTTGGAGTCTTGAAAGCTGCGGGGATAGATCTCATAAAAGACGGCGTTCTTCCACCAGTTCTGTTCTGATGTGGCAGCGCTTGTGGATGTGTGGCTGGTTGCTGCCTGACCCTGTGCGACGAAAGGTGCAGCGGTAAAGACAAGAGCCGCAACGATAGCGACCAGTGAGCGAGGAATTCTCATTGGATCTCCTTCCATGAAGGTGCTGCTACGCAGGCCGGAATGGCGAAATCAGGCCAACGTTTCACTTTATCGCTTGCGCGGGATGAAGCAAAACGCCCGCTACTCAACCACGGCGACCAAAGCTGCAAAGGGCTGGAGTACAACTTGCCTGAGAGGGACAGAATCCGGTTGTGGCGATTGAGAACTGTACAGGACTCTGAGATGCGTACCGTTAACATGGTGAGCCCCGAGATTATACGAAAGGGTGTGAGGCCGACCGCTCATGTTGAGCGCGACGAGGATTGTGCGATCGGGAATCTGGCGGATGAAGGAGTAAACGTCAGGGTTGCTGTTGTCGACGTTGATTTGCGTGCCGTCGCGCAGTGCGGGATCACTCTGGCGCAGCGCGAGCAAGCGCTTATAAGTATTGAGAATGGAATTCGGGTCTTTGCTTTCGACGGCGACATTGTAGGTTTTGGATGAGGGCGGGATGGGCAGCCAAGACTTGCCGGAGGTGGTGAAGCCCGCCATTTTTGTCGCATCCCACTGCATGGGCGTGCGCTCGCCGTCGCGGCCCTTCTCTTTGGGCCAGCCTTTTATCCCGATGGGATCACGCACGTCTTCTTTGCGCGCTGGCGGAGTTGTGCGCATGCCGATTTCTTCTCCGTAATACATTTGCGGCGTGCCGCGCGTGGCAAGTTCGAGGACGGCCATGAGTTTGGCAATTTCGTCGTTGTGTTTGCCATCGCCGTAGCGATCCCACTGGCGCGGCTGATCGTGATTGGAGAAGAAATATTCCGGCTGGCCGTGCGCCGTGTTGTTTTCGATTTCGTGGAAGAGCTTACGGAAGCGCGGCGCGGAGAGTTTGTTCACGTCGGCAATCTGGAAATCCATGGGCAACTGGACTTCGTCGCCGTCACCATACATTTTGGTGAGGGCGGCGACGTTTGGCTCGTCTGCCTCAGTGACGAGTACGGGATTGCCTGGATATTTGTCGATGACCTTGCGGACTTCTTTGAGTACTTCATGCACACCGGGCTGATCATCTGTGTACTTGTGCTGGATGTTGCGATCGCCATATGCGTTGTGGCCGGGCAGGTATGGATCGTCGCGCATCTGCGGATCTTCAAAGAGACGAGAGACAGCGTCGATGCGGAAGCCGGCAACGCCGTGCTTCATCCAGAAGTCGAGCACGCCGTACATGGCTTTGCGCACTTCAGGATTACGCCAATTGAGGTCAGGCTGCTGAACGTAAAAGTAGTGGTAGTAATACTGGCGAGTTTTCGGATCCCATTGCCAGGCAGATCCGCCGAACCATGATTGCCAGTTATTGGGTGGTTGACCTTTCGAGGTTGCTGTCTCACCCTTTCCATCACGCCAGATATACCAGTCGCGCTTCGAATTGGTGCGTGAGGAGCGAGACTGGAGAAACCACTGATTTTGGTCGGAAGTGTGATTGATGACGTAATCCATGAGGATGCGAATGCCGCGCTTGTGCGCCTCTGCAACAAGGTGATCGAAGTCGGCCATGGTACCGAACATGGGATCGATAGCGGTGTAGTTGGAGATGTCGTATCCAAAGTCAACGTTGGGCGAAGGATAGATGGGCGTGAGCCAGATGGCGCCTATGCCCAGACTCTTGAGGTAATCGAGCCGCGACGTGATGCCATTCAGATCACCGATGCCATCGCCGTTGGAATCCTGAAAGCTGCGGGGATAGATTTCGTAGATCACTGTGTGCTTCCACCACTCGCCCTGCGCTTTGGGAGCGGAATATTGCGCCAGGGCGGATATTGCGGCGACGGAGAGAAAACATAAAGCGATGGAAGTCCGAATGACGCGGAGAAATGACGATGTGAGACTTCGCATTAGAACTCCTTCGTGACGATGGATGCCTCGGCAAAAAACACGACGGCACAACATTAAAAAGCTTACACACCGTAGACGGGAGATTGGGAGGTTCTATTGCGGTGCGGGCGACTCTGGATGAGTTTGGGTGGAGTCTGCCGGGCTTTGCGGAGACGTAGTCTTCATTCGATTGAGGTCGATGCCAAAGTCGGGCTTGTCACGGGTGCCGCTGACGTGAATGGGAAACTCCGCGCCAGCGCCATTCTTCTTGAAGAATGGGTCTGCCACCTTGAGGAAGAAACCTTTCCAACCACCGACCATCCGGGAAACGGTGGCCTGCATGCGGGCCTTGCCCCTGAAATTGATAGCGCCGTCTTTCAAAGCATATGTCCCGTGCAGATGGATATCGGCTCCGGGCACACTGTACTTCAAGTTGGGAAGAGTGATAATTCCATTCTCCATGGAGAAATCGCTCTGCATGGTAGATTGGACGGCCTGATCTGGCGAAGGCGGATCATCCTTTGAGTTCTTCGCTTCCCCGGGGTGACCCTCCGCTCGCAGGCTGAGTTCGCGAACTTTTCCCTGAATCCTGTCGCTGGTGAAGCTGGCATGGTCGAGGTTGAAATGCCCTTTCAGCTCCATCCGATCCTGGACGTTATTTTGGCCGGGCGGGATGTGGAGGGATGTGTTGAAAGCGAGATTGCCGGTAAGTATGGGCGAGGAGTCGCTGGTAACGAGTCGAAGGAAGTCTGCAATCTGTGTATTTTGGGCATTGACCGTGAGAGTGATGTCATGTCCTGCGACATGCGTAGGAGAGTCCTTCTCACGCACCTGCACGATTTTGCCGCGCGCGGTGAAGGATGAGCTGCCGAGAGTGGCAGCAACGGGCTCAAGGTCTGTATCGCCGTTGGTGCCATCTACAAATGCGTGAAAGCGGGTGTGCAGCGGGATGGGATTGCCGATGCTTTTCAGGCGGAAATCAGGCACGTTGGTTTCTCCATCCACGGTAAGTTCGCGAAGGACGCCACGGTAGTTGCCGGTCGAGTCCAGCATGCCCGCGATACCGGCAAAGACTGACAAGTCCGCATGGCTGAATTGATAGGAACCGGACACGGGTGATTCTCCCGCATCGTCGACATGCCATGGGCCAAATGTGCCGGAGGCGTGAATCAGACCAGGCGGACGCGGATTTGTGAGATCCGCCTGATAGTGCATGGAACCGTCTGTCGCGATGGAATCGAGAGTGATTTGAGCAATATCGAATTCGAGCGGCAGCTTGCCGGGCTTACTGCTTTCAATGATGAGTACTGCGTTGTTGCATTGAATGCGGCCAATGAGTACACGGCCGAAGATCGAAGCAGTCCTGGAAATGGATAACGGCCTGCCCGGAGATTCATATGCTCCCGGTTGCTTGGGAGGAATATGGATCTGCAAACCAGAGAGTCGAACGGAGCCAATGTGCAATGGCCAGGCAGATTGAATGCGGACGGGGACATGGAAGCGGAAAGACTGCAGGTTAATCAATGGATCGTTGTAGGATGCAGATCCCGACGCGGCGACGGCTTCTTCAATCCTGGGCGGCCAGATGCGCAAGCCCCGGCCGTTTGCCCATAGACCCCATTCGCCATGGATGCCATAGCCCAGAGAGATATGGAAGCTGTCGAGCTCGACGTGAGCGTGAAAGTGATCCGAGAGCCCTTCCACAATGCGCGCGCGGAGAAATGGTTCCGCCTTGTGCGCGGCAATGGCAAACACAGCAAAAAGAACAACAAACGCAGACGCAGCCGAGGCGAGCACCCATTTAAGAGCTCTGTGCCTCTGCCAGAAGGATTGAGTTTCCTGCACCATGTTGTGCCTTCTTATTTTGATGCAGATTACAACCAGCTCATCCAGGGCGATTTTCGCAGGCGCCGGTGTATGCCGTAGACTTTGAAACACCGATGAATGTCTTAATTGAGAATCTCGCAAAATTGCAGGCAGTGGAACTGGAGCGCACGCGCGTGTCCCAGAGCATCCGTGCCTTACCCGCAGAAGTGACTCAAGCAGAGTTGCTACTGGCAGAGGCGCAGCAGGCAGCAGCCGCTGCAAACAGCGAGTTGGAACGCGAAGACAGACTGCGCGAGAAGATAGAGCGCGAAGCAGAGACACATCGCAAGAAAGCGGCGCACTTTCGCGAGCAACAGGACTCTGTGACCACGACCGCACAGGCGGAGGCAATTGAGCATGAGCTGACCTTTGCCAAAGCAGAAATCGAGCGACTGGAGAACGAGGAATACGCAAGCCTGGAGCGCACGGAGGCACAGGAGACTGCGTTGGCAGCGGCGCGCGCACAAGTGGAGCGCCGTGCAGAAGACCTAGAAGAGACACGCGTGAATGTGGAGGCGCGGCGGCAGAAGCTGGCACAGTTACTTGAGGAGTTCGGCGCCGAACGCGAAATGCTGCGCAAACAGATTGATCCTGATTGGCTGGCTCGCTTTGATCGAATTGTTGCGAACAGGGGAACGGGCATTGCGCGCGGGGAGAACCAACAGTGCACCGGGTGCCGGATGGGGCTACGCCCGCAGATATGGAACCAATTGCGCGAGGGAGAATTGCTGAACTGTGACAGTTGCGGACGGCTCATCTACTGGGATGACCGGATGACTCCGGCACCCAAGGCTCCGCAGGCCGAGAAGGCAAGGAGTGACGGGCATGCAATTCGACGACCGAGTCAGGCCGGAGCACATTCGTGAAGCGTATCTGCGTGGACATGGATGAGGTAATGGCCGATACTCTGGCCGAACATCTGCGCCGTTACAACATGGAATTCGACGAGCAGGTGACGACAGACGACCTTGCCGGCAGGGGGTTGTGGGAAGTTGCACCGCACGACCGGCAGCAGCAGTTGCGCGCATTTCTGGACGCGGAAGATTTCTTCGAAGACCTGCCACTGATGCCTGGCGCTCAGGAGGTGCTGAAGAAATTGTCGACGCGCTTTGAAGTGTTTGTTGCCACACAGGCGATGGTGGTGCCGAATTCTCTTGGTCCGAAATATCGCTGGCTGCAGGAACACTTCCCTTTTCTGCCCCCGACGCATTACGTGTTTTGCGGGAACAAGAGCATCCTGCGCGCGGATTTTCTGATCGACGATATGCCGCGGAATCTCAGACTGTTCGATGGACAGGGGTTGCTCTTTACCGCCCCGCACAATCTGACGGTGGACGGGTTTACACGCGTCAATAGCTGGCAGGATGTGGACTCATTCTTCGAAGGAGTCGAAGACTAGACGCGGTTCGAGCTCGGCACCAAACACCCCAGGCTGGACTTCTACCATTGCTGTGGAATGTCCTATCGCTCGACCGCGTGGGCAGCCGTTCCAGAAACTACGCGCGGAGCGCTGGGACGTACTGAGGTGACCGGGTGCGGCATCGACTGATGCATGGTCACGATCAGGACATCCGCGGGACGTTTACTCGCGCAAAGGTATGAATGAGGCGTACTCGCGTCGAAGTAGACCGAGTCTCCCGGCCCAAGCGTGCAATGATTCTCCCCGTGGCGAATGTCCAATTCACCATCAAGGACGTAGAGGAATTCTGAACCTGCGTGCACATGCGCGCGCGGCTCTTTCTGCTTCTCAAAGGGGATGAACTGGGCGAAATACGGATCCATATGCCGGTCAGGCACCATATAGCCCAGGCTCTCAAAGAAATAGGTGGGCTCATCAACACCGGTTTGAGGCAAACGGACCCGCTCACGACGGCGATGGACGCGGAACATCGACTGAGGCTCGGTTTCAAAAAAATAAGAGAGGTCTTTGGAAAAGACCATGGCAATGCGAGCAAGATTGCGCAGTGTGGGCACAACGCGTCCGGTTTCGAGCTGCGACAAGAAGCTTGCCGACAGGCCTGTGTGCTTTCCGAGCTCTACTAAGCCCATTGATTTCTTGAGGCGAAGCTTCTTAATGCGTTCACCAATGTGTTTTTCGGCAATAAATCGCTCAGTCGTTTCTCCATCGACCTGGGACTTGAGGGTCTCCTCATTTCGGATGGAAACTGGTTCGCTCATCGGACTCACCCCCGCGATTCTGTCCGGGCAAATTGTTGCCCTCATCAAAATCTATTCTGATGATACCGAATTTTTGATATCCCTGCAAATTCGGTTTACCTGGCGAGAAGTATCCGCCATGCTGGTTTAGATGCAAAGAAATGGCAAAACAGGCACGGTTGTCCTGAGTGGAGCTTCTGGGTTCCTCGGCTCAGCATTGCGGGAACAACTTGTGCGCAGCGGCTATGCGACGCTGCAACTGGTACGCTCCAGGCAAGCCTGTGAAGGCCGAATCTACTGGAATCCCAGCGCGGTTTCCGCATTGGAGAAGCGGGACGCACTGGAAGGCTGTAGTATGGCGGTCCATCTCTCTGGAGCGAGCGTTGCAGGCAAACGGTGGACCACGGGCTATCGCCAGGAGCTTGTGGAGAGCCGCGTGGCAACTACGGCGACTTTGGCGCGCGTCCTGGCCGAGCTTAAATCGCCACCGGCCACTCTTGTAGTTGCTTCGGCGGTGGGTTTTTACGGCGATCGCGGAGATGAGGTTCTCGATGAGAATTCCGCCAAGGGTTCAGGATTTCTTGCGGACCTATGCGAAGCGTGGGAGGAAGCTTCCCTGCCCGCGGCGCAGGCCGGGATTCGTGTCGTGCATGCGCGGCTTGGCATTGTGCTTTCCAAGAAGGGCGGAGCTCTGAGGAAGATGCTGCCCGCATTCCGGTTTGGTGTGGGCGGACGTTTGGGATCAGGGCAGCAGTGGGTGAGCTGGGTAAGTCTGGAGGACGCGGTGGATGCGCTTCAGTTTCTGATGCATTCAATTGAAGTGAGCGGAGCGGTGAATGTGACGGCTCCGAATCCGGTAACGAATTCGGAGTTCACGCAGGCACTTGCGCAGAAACTGCATCGGCCTGCGCTTTTTCCCGTCCCTGCATTTGCGTTGAGGCTGGCTTTTGGCCGGGCCATGGCCGATGAGGCTCTACTGGCAAGCCAGCGAGCCGTGCCATTGAAGCTTAGATCGTCGGGATTCCGCTTTCGTCATGCGCGTCTGCAGGATGCGCTGCGCGCGGCTCTTGAGTAATGGTGGTCTCATCCGCAGACTCCTTTGACTGGCAAAAGAAATGGAACCCGCCTTGTAGTTGGGTTCCACAGTCGACCGGCTGCAAAGATGAAGTTTTATGCAGCCGGTTTTAGAGCCAATGCGGGGCTACTTCTTTCCCTGAATGACTTTGCCACTTTTCTTTGCAGCGCGGCGCGCGGCAATCTCATGCATTTCCTTGCCAATGGAGGACTTGTTAATACCAATCTGAATGGCGAGGTTGATCACGTTACCGGTGCCCCAATAGAGCGCCAGACCTGACGCGTATTGGAACAGGATGAAGCCCATGAAGATGGGCATGCCGAATGCCATCATGCGCCTCTGATTCGCGTCCATTCCCGGCGAGGGCGTGATGTAGGTGGTGAGGAACATGGTGATGATGATGAGAATGGGCAGGACGTGCGATGGATCTGCCGCCGAAAGGTCAGTGAGCCAGAGCCAATGCGCATGGCGCAACTCCACTGCGTTCTCGAGCATTTCAAAGTACGCGAAGAAGAGTGGCATCTGGATCAACATGGGCAGGCAGCTGCCGTACATGTTGACGCCCTCATCCTTGTAGAGCTTCATCATCTCGGCGTTCATCTCTTGCCGCTTGGGATCATTGATCTTGAGATGAGCGTACTTGCGCTTGATGGCGTCAGTCTTGGGCTGAATCCGCATCATGCGCAAAGATGACTTCATCATCATGACGCGAGTGGGCAGCATGATGAGATTGAAGACAAAGGTGACAAGAACAATCGCCCAGCCCCAGCTATCAATACCGCCGCCGAGCAGATTACGGACCCAGCGGAGAATGACATACAGCGGCTTGGCAATTACCGTAAGGACACCGAATTGGATGAGCGGCTCAAGGTTCGGGCCGTTGGGCTTTCCATCCGGGCCCATGGCGTGAATGCTCTTGAGGACGTCGCTTTGCTTCGGTCCTGCGAAGATACGAAGGCGGGTTACGCCGCTTGTATCGCCGACCGCAATGCCAAGCACGGCAGATGCGTGCTTCTCGCTATTGGGATTGCTTGCATCCGAAAGCGCTTCGAACCCGTGATTCAGTGTGACGACAGTTGCGCGGCTGGGAACATCTGGCAGGAAAGCGGCAGCGAAGTAAAGATCAGAGACCGCAGCGTACTGATACGCAGCCTCAGTGGTGGCACCGTTGCTGACCTTCTTGGCCTTGATGTTGTCGTCTTTGCCATCGATGGACCAGATGATCTTGCCAGTTTCATACTGGCGCCAGTTACGCTGATCTCCGAGTCCGTTCGGCCATGAGATGAGAGCCCGCACGGGCGATCCATTGCGCTGCACGGACACGTCCGCAGTCACGACGTACGAGGCATCGAAGTGAAACGTCTTGACGACGTTCACGCCGTTCGCGTCGTAGTGGAAGCTGATGGAACCGGGAGCAACAAGCGCATGGCCCTGCGCGCCGCTGCCACTCACGGTGACCTGGTAGAGAGCAGCTTTATTTAGCAAGTCGTCGAGACTGGCGTCATAGGTGTAAAGCGAAAGCGGATAACCGAAGCCCGTAGTCTGCTCGTCCACAAGATCAAGCTGCTTTCCGCCGGGAGCGTCTGTGTACTGGGCTCCTTTGAGAATCCAATGCTTGACCACACCGCCACGATTGCTGAAGACAATCTTGTAAAGCTCGTTCTCGACCGTGTAGTCAGACTCTGACGAAGCGGCAACCGTGGAGGCTGCTTGCGGAGCAGACGGAGTCTTTGAAGAGCTACTGGTTTTCTTTTCAGTTCCGACCGGGTTGACGGAGGGAGACTGTGTTGGCGCGGGAGCGGTCTCAGCCGGCTGTGACTGCTTTTGCGTCTGGGTGGCCTGCTCCGGAGCGGGGGACTGCGGCTTAGTAAAAAGCTGAAAGGCAATGACGGCGGCGATTGCCAAAAAAAGGAAGGACATGAGGCCGCGCATATCGCCGCCACCGCCACCGCCGCTCGGTCCCCGGGAATCAAGATTTGGATTACGAATTTCGGGCAAAGGGAAACTTCCTGTTGTTATGGAGCTGCACCTGTGAGGGCTGCTCTTTCTATGGTAACGGTTCGTGGTGCAGCGGTCTCACAGACCGGGGCGGCGGCACGGGATCGAATCCGCCACGGGTAAAGGGATGGCAACGCAAAAGGCGCCAGATGGAAAGCGCTACTCCGCGCAGTGGGCCATGGGTTGCGATGGCAATTTGAGCGTACTCAGAACAGGTTGGCTGAAACTTGCATCCACCCGGCGAGATGGAGTGCAATGCCGGCGAAATGAACCGCTTGTAGAAACTGAGGAGCGCCAACAGGATTCGCGTCATGGCTTTTTCTCCGGGTCAGTCTTCATGCGGGTGGCCTCACTCCGAGCCTGCTGAAGAATACGCACGAGCTCCGCTTCAAGTTTCGCGAACTCGATGGTGAGAACGGAGCGGCGTGGATGGAAGATGAGGTCACAGCCGGCAGGAATTTCATCCAAATGGCGGCGGAGAATGTCACGCATGCGGCGCTTGATGCGATTGCGCTCATGAGCTTTACCGATGACCTTGCCTACGGTAAGGCCCACACGCGGTGAAGCCTGAGCAGTGCCCTGTGGAGCCAGGAACCAGCTCATGGATGAGGACTGGCGCTTGCGGCTGGCGGCATAGGCTCGCTGATAGTCAGCATGTTTCTGCAGACGCACGCCTGCCAGAGACGCCCGCCTGCGATTCGCCAGCGGTGCGGGCGTGAGGGGTTCATCCTGGAAAGAGGTCTGCATCAGAAAGCCCGAAGGCGGGTGGCCGGCGATTACGGAACCAGTTTGCTGCTCCGGCCACGAAGAGGACGGAGAAGAAAGACTAGTCGCGAAAGCCAGCGCTGACTGCAACACGCTTGCGGCCTGCTGCGCGGCGGCGGCTGAGCACTGCTGCACCCGACTTGGTCTTCATTCGCGAACGAAAGCCGTGCTTCTTAACGCGGCTGCGGCGATTGGGTTGAAATGTGCGCTTAGGCATTGAAGTGCACTCCTCTGCTTCACTAAAAATCTGTGCCGAAAATTCGATTGCGCTTTTCCGGGAACCTAAACTCAGCCTGCCGCGCGGCTCAGCGCCTGCTAAGCCCAATGCGATGGGAGATGAGATAGGGTAGACCCTGCGCACAACCGCTTGGGCCGGCAAGATACTAGTCTATCGCAGGTTGCGAATAGAATCCAGCACGGCCAGTCACGAGACAGGTTTCAGCTGTTCCTGACGATGATTCATTCTCGGAATTCTCAATCAGGGTTGGGAGTTGCCGGGCTCACATTTTCGGGTAATATTGATTCTCACTTTTGTAGAAAAACTTACCCCAGCACACCGAGCAGGCGATGACTGCGGTAACTTTCTTCGGAGCTTTCACCACACATGGTGCAACACGAAAAAGAATGTCTGAAGTATTGTGAAAGAGGCATTGCAACGAACGTCAAATGTGCTACCATCGGGACCGTTCCAGAAAGATTTCAAGCGTCCCACGGAACAGAATTCATCCCGTGATTGATGCTCGCATCGATCATGTCAAGAGCAATCAAGCAGACTACGTTTCGGTGTATTGACGGTGAGATTTGCACTCAACCGCCGAGGCGACTGTTGTCTGAAATGCCTGGATGATCATGTTCCGCAAAGAGAGACGCTGCATAAAAAAGGACCGCTTCAATGGCTTTTGCTATCTCGCCAGCTTCGGCACTTAATCCTTGGATGCAAATTCTTTCTTCTTTGGAGAAGAAGGTCATCCGGCAGTCGTTCGAAACCTGGTTGAAGCCGACTCGCTTCAGCCACGCCGCAGGACGCACATTGTATGTGCGCGTGCCATCGGCCGAGTTCCAGCACATCGGCGACAAGTATGGGGATCTAATCCAGGAGGCGATCGATCTGAACTCGCTGGAGTTTGATGACGTGGTGTTTGTCACAGCGAACGAAGATCCATCGGTTCCTCCGCAGCGTAAAGATGGCGGGTTTGGCCCCATTCCTGCTCATGCGCCGACCGCACCTTCACCGGCACAGGGTTTTCGCGCGCCAGAGCAAGGCCGATTCGACTGGTCAACCGCCGCACAGCTCAATTCGCGCTACACGTTCGACAATTTTGTGATTGGCAACGGCAACCAGTTTGCCCGCGCTGCGGCGCTGGCAGTCGCCGAGCGGCCATCGCGCGCCTACAACCCGTTGTTCCTGTACGGCGGCGTGGGAATGGGCAAAACGCACCTGATGCACGCCATTGGTCATGAGGTGAAGCGGCGGAATCCTTCGTCAAGCATTTCGTATGTGTCAGCCGAGAAGTTCACGAACGAGATGATTACGTCTATTCGCAATGACCGGATGACAAGCTTCCGTGATCGTTTCCGTTCTGTTGACGTATTGCTGATCGACGACATTCAGTTCATCGCACAAAAGGAACGCACGCAGGAAGAGTTCTTCCATACATTTAACGCACTGCACGAGAGCATGAAGCAGATTGTGATTGCCTCGGATCGCCCGCCGAAGGAACTGACGGAGATTGAGGACCGGCTGCGCTCACGCTTTGAGTGGGGATTGATTGCGGACATTCAGCCGCCGGACCTTGAGACAAAGGTCGCCATTCTGCAGAAGAAGGCCGAGAGCGAGCATGTCGTTCTGCCGACGGACGTGGCGTTGTTCATCGCCTCGAACGTGCGGACTAATGTTCGCGAACTGGAAGGCGCGCTGGTACGCCTGATTGCCTGGTGCCAGTTGAACCACATGGAGATTACGCTGGCGGCAACGCAGCAGTGCCTGAAGCAGTTCATCGACATGCAGGTGCGCAAGATCACGATCGAGTCGATTCAGCGCGCGGTGGCCGAGCAGTTTGGTATGAAGGTGAGCGATCTGAAGCAGAAGAACAACTCGCGGAACGTGGTGGTGCCGCGGCAGATTGCGATGTATCTGGCCAAGCAGATGACGGAGGCAAGCCTGCCGGAAATCGGCCGCCAGTTTGGCAACAAGCACCACACCACGGTGATGCACTCGATTGCCAAGATCGACGAGCAGCGCCGCGCTGACAAGGACCTGCATCGCACCCTGAACAAGCTGTCGGAACAGCTGAACGGTTGATCCCGGCT
>JAGWSG010000103.1 GCA_028876335.1 Acidobacteriota bacterium | reverse complement strand
TCTGATTCTCCATCAGCTCTTTCATGATGGTCTTCAGGCGCTCTTCAAACTGCCCACGATACTTGGTGCCGGCTACGATCAGCGATAGATCCAGCGCCAGCACCCGCTTGTCTGCGAGGAAACTCGGCACTTCGCCATCGGCAATGCGCTGGGCAAGGCCTTCGACGATTGCCGTCTTGCCCACGCCCGGCTCGCCAATCAGCACGGGATTGTTCTTGGTGCGCCGGCACAGAATCTGCACCACGCGCTCCAGTTCGCTGTCACGGCCCACCAGCGGATCAAGCTGCGCGTCCATCGCAGCCTGCGTCAGGTCGCGCGAAAACTCAGCCAGCAGGCTCGACTCGCGCTGCCGCTGCTGCGTCGGAGCCTTCTCCTGCGTCACCCGCGCCAGCTCATCGCGAATCTGCGCCAGCTTCAGCCCGCGCTCCTGCAGAATCTCAGAAGCGAAGCACTTCTCTTCACGCAGCAGGCCCAGCAAAAGATGTTCGGTGCCAATGTGCTTGTGTCCCAGGCGCTCGGCTTCTTCCGCCGCATAGGCCAGCACGCGCTTACACTCGTTGGAGAGCGGCAGGTCCACGCTCGTTGAAACCTTCTCGCGAATCGTCGTGTGAGCCTCAATCTGCTTGCGAATGGACTCGACCGACGCGTGCGAACGAAGGAAGCGGTTGGTTAATGCTTTGTCCTCGCGCAACAGGCCAAGCAGCAAATGCTCAGTCTCGATATAGGGCGAGCCAAACTGGCTTGCCTCATACCGCGCGAAGAAGATCACGCGCCGTGCCTTCTCCGTGTAGCGTTCAAACATGATGCTCTCCCCTTACTGCGGGCTCTCGGCGATTGTGACCGTCCGGTTCAACTCCGGCCTCAGCCCTGCGCGCCGCGCCCTACGGTTGGAAGATCTCCCGGTGCTCGGCCATCTGTGCGGCCCGTGCCTGCCCGTGAAGTTCTCCCGCGCTGCCAAAACCGGCTCCAAAATCTTTGCGCCGGCTTGATCAGCTCTTTGGGATGAACGAAGTGCTGTTTTTCACTTCGGCTGCGCCCGGGTCTGCCTTCAACCCGTTCGCGTTCATCCTCAGCTTGTTGGTTTGGACCAGCCTGCCTCCAAACCCGTTACATAACTATCTGACTCTGTTTTCAACCCCAATGGTGCAAAAACGTTATGGGGTGGTGACCTTCGTTCCGGTTTGTGGCGGGGTCTCCCACGCCACCAGTCGCCCGTTCTCCAGGCGCAGAGTCCGCGCACAGCGCGCGGCAAGTTCAAGATTATGCGTTACCAGAATGGACGTAAGCCCATGTGTTGTGTGTAAGTTTTCCAGCAGTTGAAACACTTTTTGCGAGGTAATCTCGTCCAGGTCGCCGGTTGGCTCGTCCGCCAGCAGCAGCCGCGGCCCCCCCACCAGCGCCCGGGCCAGCGCCACACGCTGTTGTTCACCGCCTGAAAGTTCCCCAGGACGGTGCGTCGCGCGCTCCTCGAGTTCCACTTCCTTCAACCAGTTGGCCGCCAGCATCAGGGCCTCCCGCCGGTTCATGCCGCGCGCAAGCAACGGCATGGCCACGTTTTCCTGCGCCGTGAACTCCGGCAACAAATAGTGAAACTGCCACACGTATCCAATTTCGCGGTTGCGGAACGCCGCAGCCTCGCGCGTGCTTAAACCTGCCACGTCGGTTGAGGCGCAGTGTACCGTTCCCGCCGTGGGGGCATCAAGAGCGCCCAACATGTGCAAAAGTGTGCTTTTACCCGCTCCGGACTGGCCCACAATGGCCACCAGTTCGCCCGGAGCCACATCAAGATTGAGACCCTTGAAAAGGGTCAAGGCGCCGCGCGCGGTTTTGTACGTTTTCTCAAGGTCTCGGACGCGAATCATCGGCGCTTGTTCAGCATGCACCCGCTCAGTGCGGGAGGCCTGGCGCTCAGCCGCTGGGAGAGTCTGATTCATCCGTTCCCGCTATTTTACAGACTTGCCGCAAATCATGTGCACCACCCGCGGTGGAGCCTATGTGCAACAAAGGTCGCATGGAAATCTACCATTTGCAGTGATGCTGGACATTCAAGAGTGGAAGCATACTCAGGGCTTGGGTAGAGCGGCAGAATTCAGCTTCGCGATTCTCCCCTTGGGTCCCACGATGAAGGGCAGTGAGAGCGCATTCCAGTTGCCGTCATCGAGAGGCTGCCAGGTCTTGCCGTCATCGCGGGAGATATCGGAGCCGTTGGTTCCGGCGGTGAACCAGGCTTTTTCCGCTTCGGACCACTGCACGGTGGAGCGGTAGCCGTGGGGTGGCTTGGTGGAGGCGGTCCAGTGGTTTCCTCCGTCGAGCGAGTACGCGGCAGTGCCATTCGAATCGTTGGGTTTGGTGTAGTCGCCACCTACTGCAATAAACACCCGAAAGCGTGGCGGGAATCCAGCCGCGATTGGCGAGTCCGGCCTGGTGCCAATTGCAAATACTCCCGAAGCCTCGGCATTCCTGCCCAGTGGAATCCCGTACTGATTCCATTTGTGCAAATTGCCGAATGCCCCCGACTCCTCTGGCGTGCATTCATCAACACAGATCACCGTTTGCCGACCCGAGTAGACCATCGCACCACTCTTTCCTCCAGTTCCGAAAAGCACGTCAAAGCCGTCGGCAAACAGTAAGGAATTACTTGCCGCGAACGCACCCTGTAACTTCGAGTCGGCATGTAGTCCCTTGTTTCTCTGACGGATCCAGCTCTTGCCTTTGTTGTTGCTTGAAAAAAGCACGAACATCTCTTTGACTGGATCTCCGAGCAACCAACCCGTCTGACCACGGTCGAAATAGAGCGCATCCCAAAATCCCTCTTTATCACTATTCTTGAGAATCAGTTTCCAACTCTTGCAGCCGTCTTTCGTCTTGTAGAGACGCGACTTCTCCCCCGGCCCGCTCGCCATCACAATCGCCGTCTTCGTATCCCAGGCCTGCAGGCCACGAAAATCAAGCGTTGCACCATCCGTCTTTTCATCGGGAATTGCACACTTCGTCCAGTGTGCGCCGCCATCGGTCGTCCGCAATACGGTCCCATCGGTCCCGCTGGCCCAGGCCGCCGTTCCATCCACGGAGAAAATGCCGCGCAGCCCGGCCGTCGTTCCCGACTCCTGCATCTGCCACACCTGCGGCGGCTGCGCCATCAACGCACCACTCACCGCCAGCATCGCAATCAACCCAAGCCAACGCATGCACCGAATCTACCGCAAATCTCCGACGGCCGCTTTGCAGAACATTATCCTGCTTTGGCGCACAATGGTTTTGAGCAAACCTACCCCATTGA
>JAGWSG010000102.1 GCA_028876335.1 Acidobacteriota bacterium | reverse complement strand
GTTTAGCAAACCGCCGCCTTCAGCCGCTCGGCCATCTCTCCGGGTCTCATGTGGGATTATACCGGATTTCAAGAATGCCGCTTGCCCCTGGCTCTGTGCGCCAGCATCCATGGAGCTGAATGCGAACCGCTGGACTATCTGCTGGAGAGCTGCACCTCCTCAACCAGGACCGCAGACACGCGCGAGTCCTCATTGAAGAAGCGCCGGCTTTGGCTGAATTGTGCATGAAATTTCGACGCCATGAAATACGCTCCGCGCCCGCGCCAAATGCGGTGTTGGCCCACTTTTATCGCATTACGTTGCCGGGGCACTTTTCTCTTCGTGGAGCCGGTGAAAGTTGTTAGATTCTCAACTATGTTCCTTCGCCAGAAGACAGCCCGGAAGATGAAATTCCTTCCGCTGGTTGCCGCCACCTTTTTTATGGTGTCCGGCGGCCCTTATGGCATTGAGGACATTCTGGGCGGCGCGGGATACGCGTGGGCCATCGCCATTCTGCTTTTGCTTCCGCTTATCTGGAGCCTGCCCACGGCACTGATGATCGGTGAACTCGCCAGCGCCATTCCAGCCGAGGGCGGCTTTTACGTGTGGGTGCGCCGCGCGCTTGGCCCCTTCTGGGGATACCAGGAAGGCTGGCTCTCGCTTTCCGCCAGCATCTTTGACATGGCCATCTACCCCTCCATCTTTGCGCTTTATCTAGGCCAGCTCTTTCCCGTACTCTCCAACGGCTGGCAGGGTTATCTTTGCAAAGTGAGCGTGGTGGTGGTCTGCTGCCTCTGGAATCTCGGCGGGGCGCCGGCCGTGGGCGAGGGCTCCATCGGACTCTCCGCACTTCTCCTCTCGCCCTTTGCGATCTTTGTCCTTCTTGGCTTCTGGCACGGATTCACCACACATCCCACCGTGCAATGGGGACAGTCAAGCTCCCCAGCCATGCTGACTACCGCCATGCTGGTGGCCATGTGGAATTACATGGGCTGGGACAACGCGTCGACCGTCGCGCAGGAAGTTGAAAATCCGCAGCGCAATTATCCCCGCGCCATTGTGGCGGCGGCGGCAATCACTGCATTCACCTATGTGCTTCCGCTGGCCGCAACAGCCTTCGCCGGCCTTTCAGTCGATAGCTTCTCCACTGGTGACTGGATGGCTGCGGCGCAGGCCATCGGCGGGCGTTGGCTGGGTCTGGCCATCGTTGCCGGCGGCGCCATTTGCGGCGTTGGCATGTTCAACGCGCTGATGATGAGCTATACGCGCCTGCCCATGGCCATGGCGGAAGATGGAATGCTGCCCAAAGTGCTGACGAAACGCAACAGTCGCGATGTGCCCTGGGTAAGTGTCATACTCTGCGGCGCAGCCTGGGCGCTGGCACTGCAGCTTCCCTTCGAGCGCCTCATCTCGATAGACCTGATTCTCTATGGAACGAGTTTGCTGCTCGAGTTCGTCGCGCTCATTGTGTTGCGCATTCGCGAGCCGGAGCTTGAGCGCCCCTTCAAGGCCGGAAATCTCTTCTTCGCCTGCTCACTCTGCGTGGGCCCGTTTGTTCTCATCTGCTACGCGCTCTGGGTTTCGCGCGGAGAAACGCTCGGCCACACGGCAACCGGTATCGGCTCAGTCTCGTCGCTGCTCTTCGCTAGCGGTGTTGGCCTGCTAGGCACGTTGCTCTACTGGGTAACGGCGTATCCACTGGCAAAGCGGAAACTCGCCGCCGCATCGGCCACAGACTGACTCTTCAAATGCAATGGAAAAGCCGCGCCATCTCCGGCGCGGCTTTTTATTGAATCCTCAAACACAGCTCTCATGCGAGCGAGAAGCAAGCGTCCGCCGCACCGCAGGTGCCGAGCGTCTGCTGCATGCAATGGTTACTTGGCGTGCTTCCCTTTCGCTGAGGCCGCAGCCTTGCCTTCCAGCACAAGCTTTCCGGCCTTGTTCTCCTTGAAGAACTTCTCCGCACGCACCACGCGGTCGCGCGCATACGCAGCATCATGCCAGCCCTTGATCTCCACGCGCTTGCCTTCAAGATCCTTGTAGATCGAGAAGAAGTGCGTAATCTCCTTCAGCATGTGCGGGTAGATATCCGTGTAATTCCACACATTGGTGTAGCGTGGATTGTTTTTGCCCACGGCCAGCACCTTTTCGTCGAGAATGCCCTGGTCCAGCATCTCCAGCAGGCCAATGGGGCGCACTTCCTGCACGCAGCCGGGGAAGCTAGGACCTGGCACCAGCACCAGAACGTCCAGGGGATCGCCGTCGTCGCTCAGCGTGGAAGGAATAAAGCCGTAGTCGCCGGGATAATGAACAGGCGAGTGCAGATTGCGGTCCAGCTTAAAGACGTGCAGCTGCTTGTCGTACTCAAACTTGTTGGTTGCGTCTTTGGGAATTTCAATCACTGCGCGAAATATCTCAGGCGAGCGGTCGCCAATCGGCAGTTCCAGGTAATTGATCACAAAGTTCTCCTAACGGAAGGGGGGAAGCGTCTGCCGGCTTACAACAAACAAATAACCGGTAAAAGTGTGTTACGCCGGGGTCGCCCGGTCCTACTATAATCACGGATTATGAAGGCGCATGTCTATGTCACTCTGAAGACTTCAGTACTCGACCCCCAGGGTCAAACCATCCACAACGCCCTGCGCAAAATTGGCTATGCGGATGTGACCGCCGTGCGCCAGGGCAAGTATTTCGCTTTGAATCTGGCCGATGGCCTCTCTCATGATGCCGCCAAAACCGAAGTTGAAAAGATTGCCCGCGACGTGCTCACCAACCCCGTCATCGAAGAATTCACGTACCAGATAGAGGAATAATAGGGCAGCCACTCCCGATTGGCGACATTTGCCCGCCCGTACGCGTGCCTCAATACGCCATACATTGGGTACCCCCTTCACACTTCGGTGACATGGCTGCGGCCCGGTTCTCTCCTACAATCAACATATGTGCGGAATCGTCGGGTACGTAGGACCAAAGAAGGTAGTTCCAGTCATCATTGAAGGTTTGCGCCGCCTTGAGTATCGCGGCTATGACTCGGCCGGCATCGCCGTCGGCAACGCGGTCAATGAGCCGCTGCAGGTATCGCGCGCGCCGGGCAAGCTCGGCAACCTTGAGTCCGTCCTCGCCGCCAAACCGCTCGACGGCACCTTCGGCATTGGCCACACCCGCTGGGCCACGCACGGCCGCCCCACGGAAGAAAACGCCCATCCGCACCGCGACTGCACCGGCCGCCTCGTCGTCGTCCACAACGGCATTGTCGAGAACTACCTGGAGCTCAAGCGCGAACTCACCGCCCAGGGCCACAAGTTCGTCACTGAAACTGACACCGAGATCATTGCCCACTTAATCGAGCAGGTTGAAAAGGACGCCGAGAAAGCCGGAAGCCCCATTCTTCTTGAAGAAGCCGTGCGCCGCGCCGTCAAGCGTCTCACCGGAGCCTTCGCTCTCGGCATCCTTACTTCGGCCGAGCCAGACAAAATCATCGCCGCACGCTCTGGCCCCCCGGTCGTGATCGGCGTGGGCGAGGGCGAAGCCTTCATCGCGTCGGACGTGCCCGGCATCCTCCACCACACGCGCGATATCTACTTCCTCGCTGATGGCGACATGGCCATCCTCACCCGCGCCGGCGTCCAGTTCACTGACTTTGAAGGCAACCCCATTGAGCGCAAACTCACCCGCATCGCATGGGACCCCATCCAGGCGGAAAAGGGCGGCTACAAGCACTTCATGCTCAAGGAAATCTGGGAGCAGCCCCGCGCCATTCGTGACACCACGCTCGGCCGCTTCTCGCTTGACTCAGGCAAAGTCTTCCTCGGTGAAATGGACATCCCCGACGAAGAGCTCGCCTCAGCCTCCAGCATCAACATTGCCGCGTGCGGCACCAGCTGGCACTCCGCACTTACGGGCAAATACATGATCGAGCGGCTGGCAAGACTGCCGGTGGACGTGGACTACGCCAGTGAGTACCGCTATCGCAATCCCATCCCTGACCGCAACGCCCTCGGCCTGCTCATCACCCAGTCCGGTGAAACTGCCGACACGCTCGCCGCGCAGCGCGAGATGATTGCCCTCGGCTCCAAGACCGTCGCCATCTGCAACGTCGTCGGCGCCATGGTGGCGCGCGAGGCGCACGGAGCCATTTACACCCACGCCGGTCCTGAAATCGGCGTCGCCTCCACCAAGGCATTCACTGCGCAGCTCACCGCGCTCTTCCTGCTCGCACTCAAGCTCGGCCAGCTTCGCGGCCGTCTCGACAAGGAAAAATCCGTCGCTCTCATGGAAGAGCTCTCGCGCCTGCCCGCAAAAATTGAAGAGGTCCTCAAAACGCGCTCCGCGCAATGCGAAGAGCTGGCCACCCACTTCTCCACCGCGCGCGACTTCCTCTACCTCGGCCGTGGCATCCACTTCCCCATTGCACTTGAAGGAGCTCTCAAGCTCAAGGAAATCTCTTACATTCACGCCGAGGGATACCCCGCCGGCGAAATGAAGCACGGCCCCAACGCGCTCATTGACGAGACTCTCCCTGTCGTCGTCCTCGCCACGCGCGACGAAGCCGACCCCGCCTCCAAACTGCGTTATGAAAAGACGCTGTCGAACATTCAGGAAGTCACCGCGCGCTCCGGCCGCGTCATCGCCGTGGCCACAGAAGGTGACGACACCATCGGGACACTGGTGGAACACGTCATCCACATCCCGCCCGCCACGGAACTCCTCTCACCCCTCATCGAAATCGTCCCGCTCCAACTGCTGGCGTATTACATAGCTGTCCGCCGCGGCTGCGACGTGGATCAGCCGAGAAATCTGGCGAAGTCGGTAACTGTGGAATGAGGACCAGCCGTAAGAGAAAACGTGTCGGGTAACCCAACTGCTCCGAGATCTGGCAACTCCCTAGGTGCCAGATCTTCAAATGGGAACGTGCCAAATTCATCTGGCCATTTCACGGGAGGACCTC